>CAZKOI010000291.1:0-4888 GCA_964554315.1 uncultured Enterobacterales bacterium
AATGGAGAACATCACTCGTGCCGGTGACGAGATCAGGGATCGCACAGGGTTCATCAGTGGGTTTGCAGCGATCTTGTCCGTGCTCTTCGGGATGTTGTTCAGTCTTGGTGTGGCCTCGCGTGTGTCTCGGATTCGTGATGCCGCGCTTGCTGTTGCGGAGGGCGATCTGGGTCGCACGGTTGAGCTCGAGGGTTCACGCGAGGTCAGAGATCTCTCTCGCGCATTCAACTTTATGAGTCGACGCCTTTCGGCAAATCAGGAGCGTCTCAGCGTTCAGCAGGAGGAGATCGCGGCGTTTAATGAAGAACTCAAGCGGAAGCTTGAGGACCAGAAGGCGGAGCTTACAGAGGCCCATCGACTGATTCTGCAGTCATCACGATTGGTTGCTGTCGGCGAGATGGGGGCTGGACTGGCGCACGAGCTCAACAACCCCCTCGCCGGAATCTTGGGCCTCGTACAGGTCCTCGGTGCGAAGGGTGAAGTCGGGCGTTCAGAACTACAGGAGATAGAGAGTCAAGCAAAGCGATGCACGGCAATCGTCGAGAAGCTGACCCGTTTCAACCGCGTCGCCGAGGGAGGAGCACTCCTCAGGCGTGAGGAGTGGGACGTCGTCGACCTCGGTGAGCTTCTCAACGAGGTCTGCCAGCTGGTCGAATCCCCAATGGCGGCCTCCGGGATCGACATCCGTTGTTCGGTGCCCAGTGAGATCAAGGTGAAGGGCGATAGAGACGCACTCACGAACGCATTGATTCAGATTTGCAACAGCATCCGGGGCGCCTGTGAAGGGGACGGGAAGCTCATGGTGACCGGCGCTCATGCGGAGCACAACGTAGAGATCAGGTTTGTCCTCGAGCGAGGCACGGTAGACCTGACCTCGGATGACTGGATGGCGGCTGGGATGGGCTTTTGGTTGGCTCGGAATGTGTTCGCTGCGCATGGTGGACGAATGGTGGAGCCCACGATCGACGGAAGTGCAGTTCCGCAGTGGGTTGTGCAGCTTGGAGCCCCAGTCTGATGCGCCAACAGATTCGCCTCTTGGTGCTGATTGCCCTGGTGTTTGCACTCGCCGTGGCTGGGTATCGTTTGTTGTTCGGTGATCCCCCAGCTCACGACCTGATGGTGGTCTCAGCAGAGGCGGCCACTTTGAGGTCGACCAGCAGTGGGCGGGGAGAGGCTCTCAGTCCGGGCGATGTTGTAGGCATTGCAGATGCAATCGAGACGGCCACGGATGGCTCGGCCGCGCTCCAGTACGGAAACGGCGGACAGATCATGCTTGGAGAGCTGACCAGCATGCGTGTTCTCGATGCCAACAGCCGTGGGGTGCGTATCGAGATGGATCAGGGCACTGTGACGGCCAGAGTTCGCTCGGGTGCCCCTCCGCTAGATGTGGTGAGTCACGGACGCACCGTGGGGGCGACCGACGCAGACTTCGCCGTCCTTGTGGCTAGTTCGGGCGACCTCTCCGTATACGCCGCGAGGGGCACGGTCTCGTTTGATGGCACGGATGGACTGACCAAGATTGAGAGTGGTGAAGCACTTCACGCTTCGTCCGACCGGGGTATCCGCCGCGGGGTCGTGACAGACAGCCTGTTGCTTGATGTTAAGCCACCGGAGACGATGGTCACCCGGATGGCTGAAGTCGAGGTTGCGGGTCAGACCGACCCCTTCGCTATGGTTACGGTGGGCTCAGGACGAGGGGCAGTGCGGGTTCGGGCTGATGAAGGGGGTCGGTTTGTGGTGAATGTCGCACTGGCTGAGGGGGAAAACATGGTCCCCATCACCGTCCGTGACGTCGCGGGACGAGAGGCTCGTAGTGTTCAAACAGTCGTCCGAGACAGTACAGCCCCGGTTATCAAGTCTGCAGAGGTTGTGTGGGACCGCTGATTGGACTGTTTGCCGTAGTCGGTATGGCTCTGGGTCAGCCTCGGCTAGAGGTGGTCGTCGCCAATGGTCCCGTTGTGCACGGAACTCCCGTTCGCGTGGAGGTGGCGTGTCTTCAGAATGATGTTCTTGTTGAAGGTGAAGCACCCGAGGTGGCATCTTCGGACGCGCAGGCCAAGCAGATGGTGTCGAGAGGCCCTGGCCTCTGGACGTTTGATGTTTTTCCTGAAGCGGCGTTGTCAGATGGCGAGATTGTCGTCCGATGGCGTGGCGCTCGGTCAGTCGTGCGGTATCGGACTGCCGACTTTCCGAGCTCGAAGATAACGGTGCCGAAGGTTGTTGCCGGGCCGGTAGGAGAGGCCCTCGAATTCGATGCAGTGGATGACCTCAACGGCACCCTGGAGTCGAAGCACCTCCGCGTTGAGGCGGCTGAGGGCGAGATTGATGTGGCCTGCAAGGCCGGCTCAGGGTGCACGATACGATTTAATCCGTCGGGAGTGCCCTATCCTCGCTCCGTGCCGATCTTCATTCATGATGAGCGCTTTCCTCTGAGCCAGCCATCGGTCGTGGTCGCTCGCCTCTTCGCCCGGCCGTCGGTGCCGGTCCAGACTGAGCCTGGCGCTACGGCGAGCTTGACGATTGGCGAGCGTAGGTATGGACCAATCACGGCGGGGAGTGATGGGCTCGTTCGATTTGAAATTCTAGTCGAGCCCGGTGACTCAGAGGCCGTCGTGGAGCTCGAGGATTCACTCGGTAATCGCCAAACCAGCTCGATTGTTATCGGTGGGGTGCAGGGCCCTACGGTTGGCATGAGCAGCCAAGGAAGCATCATCGAGGGCGGCCTTCGTCCGAGAACGTTTGTTGCTGTTCTCGAGGCGGACGGGACGCTCAATAGCGGCCGCGTGCCGGTATGCCGAGGTCTTGATCGCAATGAGCTCTTCCCACTCGGGCCGGGTCTGTGGGGAGGCTACGTTAGCACCGAGTCCGTGGACGACCAGCGAGTATCCTGTGAGGTGCCCGGGCAGGCCACGGCGGCACTCAAGGTGGAAGTGGAGAGGGCGAGGGCGACGCGTTTGGTCCTTCAGAGTTACCCAACGCAGCTTAGCGCAGACATTCCAATCGCAGAGGTCCAGGCGTACTTGGTCAATGGCGTGGGAGACCGCCTGCCGCCAGGGCTTATACGAATCGAGGCCGAGCTTGGGTCTGTCCAGCTTGACCAAGGGGGTATGGGTGAGCCCATCGTTAGGGCAAGGTACGATGGCACGGCCGCATCAAAGACGGGCGGAGACGTACTCACCGCTTCCTGGAATCGGCCCGCCGGTGAGGGCGGGGTCTGGGATGTGGCCATTCGGGGTGCGGCGCCCGGTGTGTCCGGCAGGGCGTTGGTCGACGTTCGCGCGGTGGACCAAGGCGGACGACCCATCGATGGTGTGGCGGCGAGGATCTCCATGGGCGGCAAAACCGAGGAAGTTCTCACGGCCAACGGGGGCTGGGCCTCCGTCACCTTTCCTTGGACTGAAGGTCGGGTTCTGATGGTCGCCGAGGTCGAGGTGGCGGGCCAGATTCGGCGTACGCTGATTCCTAGAGGGTCTCGACCCGTCGCGGCAGCCGGCGCACCTGATTTGGTCACTGAACTCAGTGTCCCGATTCGGGCGGGCCGTGTTCACGGTGTCGTGCTCAACCCTAGCCCACGGCAGCTGACCAACGACGGACAGACGGGGACCATTCGCGTTCGGCTGGAGGACCAGGGCGGCAATCTGATTGTCGGGCCCGCGGTTGAGGTGACCTCGAGTGCAGGTACCGTGGGGCCCGTTCAGGTGCGGCCCGACGGAGAGCTGACTGCGACGCTGGTGCCTCCGGTCGGTATGGTTCCCGGACCCATCCGACTCACGGCGAGTACAGCCGACGGTCGCTTCAGCGCGAGCACGGATGTCATGGTGGTCAACCGCACCGTCAAGTGGGCCTTAGGAGCGCGGATTGGCGCATACGTCGGCCATGGAGGAGCCAAAGCTCGAGCGATCGGGGGCCAAGCAGAGTTTAAGACACCCGTGAAGGGCCTCTATGGACGCGTCGATCTGCTGCACTACACACTCGCTGCCGATGACACCGATCCCGTCACTCGCAGCCCCGTAGAGATGGCGATGAATGTGATTCCGCTGGGGTCGGGTCTCGTCTTTCGCCAGGGTGGACTTAGGGCGCCGCTGTGGGTGGGTGGGCGGATTCTGTTGGCGCCCTACCATCTCTCGGTCAAACAGGGTGATACCCGAGCAACGAACGGTTGGGGATGGTTACCACCGGGCGCGGCGGTGCATGCGGGGGCTGGCCTTCGGGTTCTTCGGGGCGAGGCCTTCACGGAGGTCGAGTATCTCTTTCTTTCTTCTCCCTACCAAGCCTCCGGATTCAACGGCGCCGTCGGAGGTGTAGTGGGTACCCTAGGCTTCAAGCTACTGTATTGATGATGAGATTTAAGGCTTCGACGATAGCTCTGCTGGGAGGTCTCTTGGGTTGCAGGCCAGCCCAGGTATTGCCCGTGATTGACGAAGTAAGTCCCAACTGGGGCTACAACGCCGAGGTCACGGAGATTCATGTTCGCGGGGAGGGATTCTTCGCCGGAGTAGGCGCGTCGGGGTCGGAAATTGAGCGATACGACAGAGACTTTCTGATTTCTCTGGTTGGGCGCCAGGGCGAGTTCATGCTCGGCGACATCACTCAGGTCTCAGAAGAGGAACTGACAGCTGTCGTTCCCGCTGGGCTTGACGCAAGCTGGTACGATCTGAGGGTCGTGACACCTGGCCAGGCCGAGGTCCTTCTTGGGGATGGCTTCGAGGTGACGTCGACGCGCGCCGATGCGGTGGAGGCTCAGGCGAGCGCGACAAGGCTCTCGGTATCGAGCATGTCGATTCTCCGTCTGAAGGTCGTTAATCCTGATGGTGAAACAGTTCAGGATTCATTTCCGGTCACTCTTCGTCTGCGCCCTACAGAGACTGACGGCGAAGGCTTCTCCCTT
>CAZKOI010000292.1:0-4853 GCA_964554315.1 uncultured Enterobacterales bacterium
TCTGCTGCTACTTGCTCTACCAGACGGTCGAGCACACGCGATTGCTGGACCTCTACGAGGTGGTCGCCCGCATCTTCTCCCTCACGGCAGCGGCCCTTGTCCTGGTGGTCATGGACGGTGTCAGCGTCATCTGGGTGAGCAGCTTCTCAGACTACCCGGTCCACGCCACCTTCCAGATATTCTTGGCGAGCCTGCTCTTCCTGGGCTTGTATGACCCCCTCCGAGATCGCATCGAGACGGTGGCTGGCGAGTGGTTCAACCGCCCTGGCCGCCGCCTCGAATTGACCCTCCGAGAGATCGACCGCTCCATGAGCAAGGCCATCTCGCTTACGAGCCTGGATGCGCAGTTCATCGGGCGCTTGCAGAGCTCCGGTCGCGCCCCCCAGGTCAGCCTCTACCTGTGGCGCCAAGACCCCGGCTTGTATGAGCTCACGCTCGACCGTGGGCAGCCCGACACGCCGCTCATGCGCACCATCGCGCAGCGTCCCTTCACGGACGGCTTCGCGCAAGGGTTCTACTCCCGCCCCATCCTCGAGCAGTGGGTTCGACGCGGGCTACCGGGGCACGAGGAGGCCGCCCTCCGTCTTCGCACCATGGATGCTATGGCGGCCGACCTCACGCTTCCGATCCGCAGCGGCGATCTGGTCCTGGGCTGGGTGAATCTTCGCGACGAGCGCTGGTCCGATGGCTACTCTGCGGATGAGATACGGCGGCTGGAACGCACAGTGGGACGGGCGGCCATGGTCCTCGAGAACATCTACAGCTTCGAGCAGCTCAAAGAACAGCACCGCTTGGCTGCGCTGGGCACGATGTCGGCTGGACTCGCGCACGAGATTCGGAACCCCTTGGCTGGAATCAAGGGTGCCGCTCAGTACCTCGAGGGTGAGGCCCGGCCCGAAGAAGTTCCCGCCTTTCTCGAGGTCATCATCAACGAGACCAATCGGCTCGACAAAGTCGTCAGCCAGTTTCTCACTTATGCACGCCCTTTCGAGGTCTATCCGGCGCTTGTCGATCCAAACGCGGTGGTGAAGAGCACGCTGGATCTGGTGCGTGCCGAAGGGTTGCCAGACGGGGTACAGCTACGTACACAGTTCGCGCCGGGCCTCCCGCCCATATCGCTCGACCCCGACAAGCTGGGCCAGATGATGCTCAATCTCGTCCAAAACGCGCTCTCTGCCGTTGGAAACGCGGGAGAGGTCACCGTCCGCACCGGGATGGGAACACTCACAGCCCCGCCGAACCGGGGAAATCCTGCGTTTGTGGTGAACGTGATCGACAGCGGCGAAGGCATCGCGCCGGAGCACCTCGAGAAGCTGTTCATTCCGTTCTTCACGACCAAGCGTGAGGGCACCGGGCTTGGACTGGCGATCTGCCGACGTATGGTCGAAGCTCACGGCGGAGAGATTGCGGTTCAGTCCAAGCGAAACGAGGGAAGCACTTTTACGATGCGCTTTCCGATGTCCATCCCCGAGGGTGATCCAGACGAGACCTTGAGCTGACCTCGTCGTCTCATTGTCGGCCCGATGGGTGCTGCGGGGAGGTCGGCTATGCCTCGCCGTCCTGAATCTCGGCTCTACGCTCACCATCTCGAAATCGAAGCGTCACGATGTCGCCTTGAACCACACCCTGGGCCGACGTCACCGCCTCGTCGCTGCGGGACACAACCACATAGCCTCGGTCCAAGACCCTCAAGGGTGACATGGCATCGAGCCGCCCGCTGAGGTGACCCAGCCGCGCCTGCTCTCGGGACATCGAGGATCTCATGCTCAGGTGAAGACGATCGCTCATCTCATCTAGGCGCAGCCGGCCCTCGGTGACTCGCTGCGAAGGCCCCCGCAGATGCACCCGCTCCAGACGATCTCGACGCTGGGCAACCAAGCGTGCCATCGCCCCATGCAAGCGCAGGCGCAGATCTTCGAGGGCCAACAAGAGCCCCTCCCGCTCCGGGACCACTAGCTCTGCAGCGTGGCTCGGTGTGGCGGCCCGGACATCCGCGACCATGTCCGATATCGAGACATCCACCTCGTGCCCGACAGCGCTGACGGTGGGTATCGAGCACGCGGCCACCGCGCGGGCCAGTGCCTCGTCGTTGAACGCCATCAAGTCCTCGGGACTTCCGCCACCTCGGCCAAAGATGATGACCTCGGACCGACCATCGGCCTCCAGCATCGCCAGTGCGGTGGCGACCGACTCCGCCGCGCCCTCTCCTTGGACCTTGCAGGGAGCGACCAAGACATGAGCGGCCGGAAAGCGCTGGCCCAGCACCTTCAAGATGTCCTGAAGTGCCGCACCGGTGGGGCTCGTGGCCACGCCGATGTATCGTGGAAGCGGCGGAAGCGGGCGCTTCCTGGCGGGGTCAAACAGTCCCTCGCTGGCCAGCTTCTGCTTGAGCTCCTCTAGCCGGCGAGCCAGGTCGCCCGCGCCATCCCTAGACATCGAACGGACGATAAGACTAAGTCTCCCCTGCGGAGCGTACACATCCATACCACCCATAAGTACAACTGCGTCTCCTGCGCGAGGCTGAAAGCTCACTCGGGCGTTGTTCCCCCGAAACATTGCACAGTTGATCACAGCGCCGTCATCCTTGATGGCGAAGTACCAGTGCCCTGATCGGTGGGCGGTGAAATTGGAGAGCTCGCCTCGCACGACTACCGCCCCAAAGACGTCCCCAACGTGAGACTTCAACAGGTGAGCGAGCGCAGAGACGGAGATGGGTTCGGACACGAGAGGCTGCTAACGCGATACGGCCTGTTGACCGATGAAAACCCTTCGAACCATTCTCCTGACAGCGGTGTACCTGGGACTCCTCGTGGTCGCTGCACCCGGTCTGTCGTTTCTAAAGCCGAGCCTCCTTTCCTCCGAGAGCAGTCGAGCCCGCTTTGAGCGTCGGTTTGGTCAACCCGCGGCAGTCGCAGCGAGAGCGGCAACGGAAATCAATCGCTTGCGACGCCCGGCGGCGGCAGCCATCGGTGGGTTTCAGCCGGTCTTCCGCGTACGTCAGTCATGGCACCTGTACCGAGACGGGCCGTCGACCATTCGCCGCCTCGAGATCTGGGTCGATGATGCGCGCGTATACCGAACGGGCGACGCCACACTCAACTGGTCGGAGGCTGTGCTTCGGAATCGTCGAATTCGGCCGATAGCGGAGACGCTGGTGAAGAAGCCGAACGCTAAAAACCGCCTCGGACTGGCGCGATACGTCGTCGCGATGGCGCGTCAGGACTTCCCTGAGGCGGAGAGCATCGAGCTGCGCTCGGTTTGGGGCGATCGCGCCGGCGAAGAGTCCGTCCACCACGCCATTCGGGCAAGCGCTCCCACCTGGTCGCTCGAGGACCGTCGATGACAAGAATCTGGACAAGGTGGTCGGGCTACCTGGATCAGCAGATGGACGCTGCCCCTCTGGCCATTGTCCGGATTGCGCTACCGCTGGTCGTGTTGATCGACCTCGCAAGGCTTCTCCATCTCGGCCTCATTCCTCATGTGTTCACGCCCTACGCCGCTGGCGGCATCAGCCAGATTCAGGATCCTCACTGGATTCTCTCGGCCTTCCTTGGGGAAGCCGCCGCGACCACAGCCCTCCTTCTCACCGGCTTGTCGCTGATCTTGGTGGCTGCCGGCCGCTGGATGCGCCCGGCCATCGTGGTCGGTGTTCTCTGCTACGCCCAGCTCGGACACCTCTTCCCGCCGGGCGACCGAGCCATCGACCGCCTGATTCGATGCGGGCTACTTATCCTCCTCTTCAGTCAGGCCGACCGAGCCCTGAGCCTACGACGCGATCGCTCCACCCTCATTCCGGCATGGCCAGCGCATCTAATTCGATATCTGCTGGTCTTGGTCTACCTCTCGGCGGGCCTCGCGAAGCTAATTCAGCAGCCAGGCTGGCTCTCGCTCACTGCAGACCCGCCGCTGCTACGAATCCTCATCGACCCCATGGCGGGCAACCTCGACCCGGCCCGTTGGTCCGAGTGGCCATGGCTGTTTCGACTGGGCGGATTCGCCACCATCGCCTTCGAGCTCGCGAGCCCGCTCTTCCTGACCCGACATGCCAGGCGGCTCGCCATAGTCGGCATTGCCATGCACCTCGGCATCATGTTCACCATGTCCCTGGGGATGTTCTCGTGGGGCATGCTCGCCTTCTACCCGCTGTTGCTTGCCCCTTGGTCGGAGGCTCGCCAACGCTAGCCGCCGGTCGGGCCGGAGAGCGCCTTTGCGAGAGCGGTGAGGGCGGGACCGCGCATGCCGGATCGAACGGCAGCCTTCAAGAGCTTGCGTGCCCCATCACGATTGCCGCGACCCACCTCTGAGAGACCGAGCATTCCAACCAGCTCCACCCGGTCTGGCCGCTGCTTGACGGCCTGTTGCAGGTGCGTTGATGCCGCGAGGAAGTCGCCTGTCTCAAGGGCGATCTGGCCCAGCCGAGCATGCGCCTGCCAGGAGCCGGGTTCCCACTTCAGGAGGCGAGTGAACTGCGCCCTTGCCCCGTCGCGATTGCCGTTGGCCAGCATCGCCTCGCCCAAGCTCATCCAATATCCGGGGTTGTAGGGATCGATCTGAGCCGCCCGCTTTGCGGCGGCGAGCGCCCTGACCTTGTCTCCCATCCTCCGGCTCGCCAGCGCCAGGTTGTTCCAGCCCTTGTCATCGCAGGGGTCGGCCTCTACCACGCGCTCAGCGACGCCCCTCGCCGTCTCATCAGCGCCCTTCTGAAGCAGCAACCAGCTTAGGTTCACTCCAGCGGCGGTGTGTGCCGGATCGGCGCGCATAACGGCCCACATGGCCTCCTCTGCGTCCTCGAGCTTTCCATGATTGAGCGCGAAGACACCCATCTCAAACCGAGACTCTACCGCCGGTGCACG
>CAZKOI010000293.1:0-4826 GCA_964554315.1 uncultured Enterobacterales bacterium
ACCGAGGGGCCGGAATGGGCGGCGGTCACGACGAGCGCGAGCAGACTCTGAACGCACTCTTGGTCGAGATGGATGGTTTCGAGTCCAACGATGGCGTCATCCTGATGGCAGCCACCAACCGGCCAGACGTCCTGGACCCCGCCCTGCTTCGTCCAGGACGATTCGACCGCCGGGTGGTCGTCGGCAATCCGGATGTCAAGGGCCGACGGGGCATCCTTGATGTCCACACGCGCCGGATACCCACGGACGACTCCGTCGACCTCGACGTGCTCGCCAAGGGAACACCGGGCTTCTCTGGCGCCGACTTGGAAAACCTCGTCAACGAGGCTGCTCTGATAGCCGCACGAAACGACCTCGAGAAGGTCAACATGGGCTCATTCGAGCACGCGAAGGACAAGGTCTCGATGGGCCCCGAGCGCCGCTCGATGGTCATCCCCGAGAAGGAGCGCAAGCGGACCGCCTACCATGAGGCAGGCCACGCCATCGTCGCTCGAATCCTTGTCGACCAAGGCGCTGATGCGGTCCACAAGGTCACCATCGTGCCGCGCGGCCGCGCCCTCGGGCTCACGCAGATGCTGCCCGAGGAAGACCAATTTGGGCTAACTTTGACCCAGATCAAGACCCAAATCGCCATCCTCATGGGAGGGCGGGTTGCCGAGCGCATCATCTTCGAGGATTTCTCTACCGGGGCACAGAACGACCTCGACCGCGCAACCAAGCTTGCCACCAGTGCCGTGACCCGCTTTGGCATGTCGGACTTAATCGGTCCGCGCACCCTGAGCAGCGAAGGCGAAGTGTTCCTTGGTCGCGACTACGGCAAGGTCAACAACTACTCGGAAGCCACCAGCAAAGTTGCCGACGAAGAGGTCGAGAGGATGACACGGGACGGTGAAGCCCTCGCGACCACCATCCTCCAGACCAATGACCACATCTTGGAGAGCCTCGCGCAGGTCTTGCTCGAGCGAGAGACGGTCGAGGGCGAAGAGTTTGAGACGATTGTCAACGAGCTGAAGCCCGTCTATCCCGTCCCAGAGACCGCCTGATGCCCCACCGAGCTCGACCGCTGGTGGTCGGTATCGTCAACGTCACCCCTGACTCTTTCTACGACGGCGGGCAACACGGTGACGGCGTCGCTCACGCAGCCGCTTTGCTGGAGGCTGGCGCCGACTGGCTGGATGTGGGCGGTGAGTCGACTCGGCCCGGCGCCGCTGAGGTCGACGCGGATACCGAGTGGGCGCGCGTTGAACCGGTGATTGCCACCTTCGCATCGGAGGTCGTCGTCAGCATTGACACCAGCAAAGCCAGCGTCGCTGCACGAGCCCTCCGAGCCGGCGCACGGGTGATCAACGACGTCACCGCGCTCTCCGACCCAGACATGGCGGCTGTTACCGCGGACGCCGAGCAGACCATCATCATGCACATGCGCGGAACGCCGGAGACCATGCGCGGTCTGACCGACTACGACGATGTCGTTCGCGAAGTGGCGGGGTGGCTCGAAGAACGCGCCGCCCTTGTCCGGTCGGAGGGCGTATGGATTGACCCTGGCATCGGATTTGCGAAGACCGCAGGTCAGAGCTTGGCATTGCTGGCCCATACGGCCCATCTCGTGTCGACGGGCCTGCCGGTGATGATCGGTGCCTCGAGGAAGAGCTTCATCGGAGAGACACTGGGCGTCAACGACCCCGCCGATAGGCTTGGCGGAAGTCTCGCAGCGGTCGCCGCATGCTGGGCACGCGGCGCGCAGGCGTTTCGTGTACACGATGTCGCCCATACTCGGCAGCTGCTCGACTTGTTGTACGCAATCGAAGCGGCTGCATAATCAGGCAACAGCATGTACTCTGTACAGAGGACTTAGTGGAAAACCATGCGCAACTGGCTGTGGGAATCGCTGCAATGGAATGATGTCTTGGACATCGTCATCATGTCGTTCTTGCTTTACCGAGCGCTACTCATCCTCAAAGGGACCCGTGCTCTCCAAAGTCTCGTAGGACTGTTGGGGATTCTCGCGCTCTACGTCTTCGCTGACCGATTTGAGCTGGTCTCCGTGCACTGGCTGCTCGAGAAGTTTCTGGTCTACATCGTCCTCGCCGTCATCATTCTCTTCCAGAAGGACATCCGTCGAGGCCTTGCCCGCGCCGGCGGCCGCTTATTCCTCACTGGGCGGTCGGACTCTGGAACGGCGTTCATGCGCGAAGAACTCATCAAGGTATGCTTCGCGCTCGCTAGTCGAAGGGTCGGGGCCCTCATCGCTATCGAGCGTTCTGCAGATCTTGATGAGTTTGTCGAGCGGTCCACCCGCATCGACGCCGCGATGTCTCACGAGCTCATGAGTGCCATTTTTCACCCCACCAGTCCGCTTCACGACGGCGCGGTGGTGATTCAAAAGAACCGCATTGCTGCCGCCCAGGTGTTCTTTCCGCTGTCCCTGAGCAAGGACATTGCGAGATTCTTCGGTACCCGACACCGTGCGGCTATCGGTCTGACCGAAGAGACGGATGCCGTTGCCATCATCGTCTCCGAGGAGCGCGGTACCGTCAGCATCGTGGTGGACGGACGCATCGTCCCCACTGCAAACGCGAACGAGCTTCGCGAGCAGTTCCAGCAGATCTTCGAAGTGGCGCCCGCGCCCGCTGCCGAGGCTGAAGCCGAACCGGTGGAGGCATAGCGACATGAGCACCGCAAGTGAACGCCTCAGGGGCTGGGTCCATCGAAGTTTCACCCATGAGCTCCCATTCAAGATCCTCTCGATTGTCTTTGCCCTGCTCATCTGGGCATGGGTACAGACACAGCAGATCGTCACCCAGCGCACTCGAGCCGACGTGCGATGGAGCATCCCCGCCGAGAGTGCATGGCTGGATCCTGTCCCTAAGACGCTGGTCGTCACCATAAAGGGGCCTCAGGGCCTTGTCCGAAACGTCAGAGAGAGGGCACTTCGCTACGACGTCGACCTCGGCGATGCAGAGATGGGCAAGCGGAGCGTTGACTTCATCGCCCGCGCCATCAAGGGCATGCCTGAAGGAGTTGAAGTCGTCCAAATTTCGCCACCGGCGATTGATGCTGAGCTTGACCATCGCATGGAGCGTACCGTTCGGGTTGTACCGGCCACTATCGGCGATGTCGGCGATGGTTATCGCTTGGAAGGCATCACCTTGAGCCCAAACACCGTGAGAATAGAAGGGCCAAGGTCGCTGGTTCGAGGCATTGCAGAGATCAGCACAGACGTCATCGATGTGACAGGAAAGGTGCAGAACGAGACCATCAATCTCTCGTTGGCCTCCAAGTGGCGGACGGTTCGCGCAGTCGAGAAGACCAGCCTCACCGCAGACGTGCAGATCAAGCCCATCATTGCGCAGAAGACCTTCAATGATGTCCCGGTCATGTCCAGAGCGGATGGCTGGCAGCCCAAGCCTGCCGTTGCGCTCGTCACCCTCAGCGGGCCGGCCGCCATCATCCGTGAGCTCACTGCGGACCGCTTGAGCGTGCAGGCGCACCTCCCTACCCCTGCCCCTGTCGGGAGGCCGATCGAGGTGTCCTTCAGCCCTAACGCTCCGACATCGGGTCTTGAGGTGGTTCATCAGGGGGGAAGCGACGTTGAGGTGATCGGTGTCGACCCCAACATCGTGACGCTCGAGCGGGCCCGATGACTGCACCCATCCAGTTTGGCACTGATGGTGTTCGAGGACGGTTTGGCGCCTGGCCCATCACCCCCGCCGGCGCTCATCAGATTGGCTGTGGTGTTGGTAACTGGAGCCGCCAAGCTCGCGTCGTGGTCGGGCGCGACACCCGAAGCAGCGGACCCGATCTTCTCGACGGCCTCGTCTCTGGGATTGTTGCCAGCGGGGCGGAGGTCGTTGACCTGGGTATCGTGCCGACAGCAGCGGTTTCTGCAGCTGTTGCCGCAGACACGGATGCCACCGCAGGCATCATGATCACCGCCAGTCACAACCCATCGCACGACAACGGCTTGAAAGTCCTCGACGGTGGCGGTGCGAAGGTCACAGACCTCGAACCTCTGTTGGGCGCTATCCAGCGCTACGTACAAACTGGAGGTGGTCGACACACATTTCACCCCTCTCCCCTCACCCCTTGGCTACGCCGACTGCCCGAGGTTGATCTCGTCGGCAGAACCATCCTCTTTGATGCGGCTCACGGCGCGGCCTTCAGTGCCGGCCTCGCCGTACTTGAGGAGCGAGGAGCAACGGTTCATTGCATCGGCAGCGCCCCCGACGGCACCAACATCAATGCTGGAGTTGGTGCCATGTTTCCTCCGACAAACCTCCAGGGCTGCGATCTCGCGATATGTCTCGATGGTGACGCGGATCGCTTGGTTCTCGTGGACCCAAACCATGGGGTGTTGGACGGCGACGATCTGCTGTGGATGCTGAGCCAACAGACGGATGGCCCCATCGTCGGCACCATCATGAGCAACGGTGGACTCGAGGCCGCACTGGGAGATCGCTTCATTAGAACGGGCGTCGGCGACGCCAAGGTTCATGCAGAGATGGTTCGAGTGGGCGCTGACCTCGGGGGTGAGCCATCCGGCCACGTGATCATCAAGGAGGGGATGCCTACTAGCTGCGGAATCGACACCGCCCTCCGAGTCCTGGCGGTCGCTGGACCCGGCGCACTGCCCGCCGGTGGCTGGACGCGGCTGCCCCAGGCCAAGCGAAACGTAAAAAACCGCATCGTGGACCACTCCTTACCCATTCTCAACGAAGCACGGGATCGAGGCCTCCGCGTGGTGCTGAGGGCTTCCGGCACAGAGCCGCTCGTTCGTGTGATGGTAGAAGGCACTGGCGCAGAGTCGATGGCGGACAGAATCGTCA
>CAZKOI010000294.1:0-4818 GCA_964554315.1 uncultured Enterobacterales bacterium
GGGTACGGGTCGATGCGGGTGTCTATGCGGGTGCCGAGGTCTCGCTATTCTATGACCCGATGGTGGCGAAGCTCATCGTGTGGGGGGTGGATCGTGACGAGGCCATCCGCCGTGCTCAGCGAGCGCTCCTCGAGTATCGTGTCCGTGGTATTGCAACGAACACCGCCTTCTTCCGGCAGCTCCTGGCGGACGAGGACTTTGTGTCCGGCGATTATCACACGGGATTTCTAACCCCGGAGCGGATGGCGTCATGGCCAGCGGAGGCGGACCTGACCGAGGTCGCGTCGATCGCTGCGGCGATTGCTGCATTTGAACGCGACAACCGGATGAAGCGACCTACCGGTGGAGACAGTGGAAGCGCTTCTCAGTGGCGATGGAGCTTGAGATGAGCACCTACCTCATTCAGCGTGGTTCCGAAGAGACTTCTATCACCATTCGGCGAATTGGTGAGAGCGCAGCAGGTGGCGTTCGGTACGGGGTCCGCATTGGGGACGGGGAGGAGGCCGAGGTTGATGCTGTATGGCCGGTCGATGATGTCATCTCCCTGGTTCACCAAGGCCGAAGCTGGGAAGCCGGGCTCGTGGAGATTGAAGACGGCTTTGAGGTTGAGGTCGTGGGCGTTCGCCATGAGCTTGAGGTTATGGACCCCCGGCGAAAGGCGCTTCGTATGGCGGATAGCGTCGGGCAGAACTCGGTCAAGACGCAGATGCCGGGTCGGATCGTGCGTATCCTCGTCGAGGTTGGGCAAGCGGTTGAGGAAGGCACACCTCTGATTGTCGTTGAGGCGATGAAGATGGAGAACGAGCTCAGAGCCACCGCTGCCGGCACTGTCGCGAAGATATGTGTCGAGGAGGGCGAGCAGGTTCAAGCTCGAACCACACTGATTGATTTGGAGTAGAGTCGATGAGCCACTCGCGGTGGAAGAAGGACACGCTTGAAGCAACTAAAGAACGCTTTCCGCTTCGAAAACAAGCGTTTACGCGATCGGGTGGTGAGGTCATCGAGGATCTCTACAGCCCAGATGTGCCTCCTGACGGCGTGGGCTTTCCTGGGGAATACCCCTACACGCGTGGCGTGCGAGCAACCGGGTACCGCGGGCGCCTCTGGACGATGCGGCAGTATGCCGGCTTCGGTACGGCAGAAGAAAGCAATGCGCGATACCGTTACCTCCTTGACCAGGGCACCTCTGGATTGAGTGTCGCCTTTGACCTGCCGACGCAGATGGGCTTCGACTCTGACAGCGAGAGTGCACTGGGTGAGGTCGGCAAGGTGGGCGTCGCAATTGACTCGATTGCAGACATGCGAACGTTGTTTGCCGGCATACCGCTCGACAAAGTCAGCACATCGATGACGATCAATGCGACGGCCTCGACGCTTTTGGCCATGTACCTCGGTGTCGCGAGCGAGCAGGGCGTCGGTTGGGGGCAGGTGCGCGGCACAATTCAGAACGATGTGCTCAAGGAGTACATGGCGAGAGGAACGTATATCTACCCACCCCGCCAGTCGATGCGCATCATCACCGACATTTTTGCTTTTTGCAGGGAGTCCGTGCCCCGGTGGAACACGATATCGATTTCCGGGTACCACATTCGAGAGGCAGGGAGCACAGCGGCCCAAGAGGTCGCGTTTACGCTCGCTGATGGTATCGCGTATGTCGACGCGGCGGTTGCTGCGGGCCTCGGTGTCGACGAGTTTGCACCGAGGTTGAGCTTCTTCTTCAATGCGCACAACAACCTGCTGGAGGAGGTCGCCAAGTTCCGAGCCGCCCGTCGGATGTGGGCGAAGATTATGCGGGAACGTTTCGGTGCGAAGGACCCGCGTTCCTGGCAGATGCGCTTCCATACCCAGACGGCGGGCTCAACGCTGACGGCTCAACAGGTCGACAACAATGTGGTCAGGGTTGCACTTCAGGCGCTCTCGGCCGTCATGGGGGGTACACAGAGTCTCCATACCAACAGCCGCGATGAGGCCCTCGCGCTGCCCACGGAGGCCTCGGCTCGACTTGCACTTCGCACCCAACAGTTGATTGCATCGGAGAGCGGGGTCGCAGACTTTGTCGATCCACTCGCGGGCTCATACGTCGTGGAGGCATTGACCGACGAGCTGGATGAGGCGGCAAGTCGCCTGATCGCTGAGGTGGATTCGCTCGGTGGCATGGTCGCAGCCATCGAAGCTGGCTTTCCTCAGCGTGAGATTCAGAACTCTGCCTACCAAGCTCAGCTGGCGATGGACCGCCTTGAGGCCGAAGTCGTTGGCGTTAACGTGTACCAGGACGACTCTGCACCGCCGACCGATCTCCTAAAGGTGGATGGTTCGGTCGAGGAGGGCCAGGTGGCCCGGCTGAGGGACTTCAAGGCGCGCCGAGCGATGGCACCGGTAGCCGAGTCTTTGGACGCGCTTCAGCAGGCCGCTGCTGGCTCGGATAATGTTGTGCCTCATATCGTTCGGGCCGTCCAAGCAGAGGCCACCTTGGGCGAGATTGCCGACGCCATGCGAAAGGTGTTCGGCGAGTACCAAGAAAACGTTGTGATCTAGGCTTGAGCCTCGTCGGTGCCCTGGGACTCTTCGTCTCTCTCCTTGGTGGAGAAGAAGTAGGCCAAGACGACCCCAACGCCGTAGAGAAAAATCAGCGGGCCTGCCATCAAGACCTGCGAGAGGACGTCGGGCGGCGTAATGATGGCCGAACACAGAAATATGGCGACGACGGCATAGCGGAAGCTGTTGAAGAGGTCGTGGTGATCGACGAGTCCAACACGGGCCAAGAAGTACAGAACAATTGGCAGCTGAAAGCTCGCCCCGAAGGCAACCAGAAGCTTGGTCGCGAGGCCGAGGTAGGACTGGATAGAGAGCACCGCCTCAATGTCCTTGTCGAGCGACTCAGTGACCTCCAAGAAGAACGGAAAGGCGAAGTCAAAGATGACAAAGTACCCAAACAACGCGCCACCTAGGAACAGAATCGTTGACGCAAAGGCCAGGGGAGCAATGGCTTTCTTTTCCTGTGGGTACAGTCCGGGCGCTACGAAAGCCCAGATTTGATGAAAGATGAAAGGGGAGGCCAAGCCAACGCCCGCGAGACCTGCGACCTTGAGATAGGTCATGAATCCCTCGAGGGGCTCGGTGATGGCCATTGTGCCTCGCCCCGTTGCCTTAAGAGCCTCGTTCATCGGCGAGACTAAGGCATCCCAGATGTGTTGAGCAAAGCCGAAACAAGCCACGCAGCCAAGCACGGCAAAGATGATGATTCGAATCAAGCGTTGCTTGAGCTCGACCAGATGATCGATGAGCGGCATCCGGCTGGACTCGACAGCATCGGGTCCTACAGTCGGCTCTACTGGACTCACTCCGAACCCCCGTCGCTCTGAGGTGCCACCCTGGGTTCCTTCATGTCCCTTGGCTGAGGACGAGTGGCAGAGGCGTCAGCGCGAGCAGCCTCGATGCGGGCCCTCGCTTCTTCGCGACGCTTTCGAAGGATCTTGGCGCGCTCCTCGGCGTCGACTCGGTCGGCCTCCAGAACAAACGCGCGGCGAAGCTCATCGCTCGCTCGCATGAGCTTGCCGTACTGGCGTCCCAGCCACCGCACAACATTGGGTAGACGCTCGGGCCCCACGACGACGATCGCGACCACGAAGATGACCAGAATTTCCGTGAGGCCGAGGTTGAGCATGTAGGCAACCTATTGCAGTGAGGAATCGCGCGCGAGGCGGCCAACAGACTATACTCTTAGCCATGTGTCGACTCTTTGGATTTCGCTCGAATGTACCCAGTCGCGCCCATGGCTCACTGGTGGCGGCAGAGAATGCGCTCGCGAGGCAGGCCCAAGCCCATCGTGATGGATGGGGCATTGGCTACTTTATGGGTAACGAGGCCTACATCCTCAAGTCTGAGGAGGGTGCTGCGGATGACGATCGGTTCGACCGCATTAGCCGTCGCCTGCAGTCCCATACGTTTGTCGTTCATGTCCGCAGGGCGACCATAGGTCAGGTGGACTACCTAAACTCCCATCCCTTTCGCCATGGAAACTGGGTCTTCGCGCACAACGGCACCATCTTCGAGTTTGAGAAGATGAAGGACCGGGTGATGGCGGACATCCGTGAAGACCTCAAGGGCCTCATTTTCGGGTCGACGGATTCCGAGCACCTCTTCTACTACCTCATCAGTGCGCTTGACCGGGCCGGCATATCGGACTGTGGTCGGTCGGATGTGGACGTTGGACAGGCAGCGAGGGTGGTCTCCACCGCGCTAGGAAAGCTCTTCAAGTGGTCGGAGGAGCTCGGGACCCGATCGCCGCTGACCAACTTCATCTTGACCAACGGAAAACAGTTCTTTGCGCAGCAAGCGGGAATTGATCTCTGGCTTGCCTCTCAGAAGGTGTTCTGCAGCGACTACGAGACGTGTTCGGAGGTCAACAAGATCTGCATGGACGTCGCGCGGCCGATCGATATGCTCTGGGTGAAGGACTACGGGCCGAGGCCATCGAGAAAGGTCAACCATGTCACGGTCGCCAGCGAGCGAATGGGACACGAGAACATATGGGAGCGTATTCCAGAGGGAGCATTGGTCGCTCTGGATGCAGACTTCAACATGACCCTTTGGCCGGCACCCGAACATTTCCGCGTCGACCCGGGTGAGCCGTCTGCTTGTGCAGCGAGCTAGGCTCCTCACGTGATTCTCGTCGATGGCATCCGCTCTGCAGATGGCACGATCCGTGTAAATGCCGACGACGAAGGCCTCCTCTTGGGGCGAGGCGCGTTCGAGACGATGCGAACCTATGGCGGTCGACTGTATGGGCTCGATGCGCACCTAGATCGTCTCATGGCC
>CAZKOI010000295.1:0-4799 GCA_964554315.1 uncultured Enterobacterales bacterium
ATTTGCTTCTAGAGCCGCCGAGCCGCACCGCCGCTCCAGACTTCTCCTGGGATCTTGATGGTCCGTCTGTGGGCTTGCCGGAGCCATCGTCGCCACAGCACCCCCTCCCTCCCGATCCGTTCGCGCTCCCATGGCCGAGCGACGATGCACCACCGGCACCGACGCCAGTGCCTCGAATTCTTCCATCCGAGGTCGCCGGCGTGCTGTTGGGGTCGTTGATGATGCTGCTTGGGATTACCTATGTGTTTTGGGTGATTTGATGAACGATGATTTTCTCGGACTGATTTCGGTGGCGCCTGGCGTGCGTCGTGTCCAGGTTCGCAGCCCAACCTTGCCCCCCGCGACGCACACCAACGTCTGGATCTTGGGCGAGCACCACGTGACCGTCATCGATCCGGCGAGCCCCTACGAGGATGAACAAGCGCGCCTCGACGAGATCCTCGAGATGATGATGGTCGAGCGGATATTGTTGACCCACCATCATAACGACCACGTCGGTGGAGCCCTTGCCCTCCAAGCCACAACAGGAGCACCGATTGCGGCACACCCTATGACCGAAGCACGGGTAGACTTCAAGGTCGACCAACTCCTAGGTCAAGACGACATGGTGGACACTGACGCTGGCTTCTGGCGAGTCCTTCATACACCGGGTCACGCCACGGGCCACCTGTGCTTGTTCAACGGTGGTCTCTCGACACTGGTCGCCGGGGACATGGTCGCGGGTGTGGGCACAATTCTACTCGACCCGCCTGAGGGCCACCTTGGGGATTACCTCAGCAGCCTTGAGCGCCTTGCTGAGCTCTCACCGAGCCGTCTATTACCGGCGCATGGACCCATCATTGAGGAGGGTGAGCGGGTCCTTCGCGACTACATCGCTCACCGAGGCCAGCGAACCGAACAGATTGTGGCCACACTGGCGAGCGAGCCGGGCCAGACAATCGCGTCCATCACACGAACGATCTATCAGGGCCTCGTACCCGAGGAGTTCCTTCCAGTGGCCGCTCGCCAA
This sequence comes from uncultured Enterobacterales bacterium, assembly GCA_964554315.1. GTDB lineage: Bacteria > Myxococcota_A > UBA796 > UBA796 > UBA796 > UBA796. Next base: position 1,010 of record CAZKOI010000295.1, read on the forward strand.
GTCTTGTGCCACCTCCAATGGCTCGAACAAAACCAGCGGGTTGTGGCAACTGACGATGCCTATCACCTGGTGCTGAAGTGAGGGGCTTCTTCATTACGGGGACTGACACCGAGGTCGGTAAGTCCGTGGTGACCGCTTCCCTCGCCGCTGCCTACCGCGCGAGCGGACACCAGCCTCGTGCAGTCAAGCCTCTCGCGAGCGGCTCACTCCCGCCGGGTGAAGACGCCAGCCTCATCGCCGAACACGGAGGGCACAACCCAATAAACTTTGCCTGCTTTCCAGTACCAGCCTCGCCCGAGCGAGCCGCGAAAGTGGCGGGCATTACCATCGATGAAGACGGACTGATCCAGTGGTGCAGAGCCCAGACAGGCCATCCCACACTCATGGAGGGTGTCGGAGGCTGGGTTGCCCCACTTACACCGGGCATGACGGTAGAAGACCTCGCGATAGCCATGGGTTTACCCGTCATCATCGTGGCAGCCAACAAGCTAGGCATGCTCAACCACACCCTCCTCACCGTCGAGGCCGTGCGCGAGTCTGGCCTTCCTCTCGCAGGTGTGGTCATCAACAACGGCGCTTCGGCGCCAAGCGAGCTGCAACAGTGGAATACTGAGGACCTGCGGCGGTGGCTGGGCCCATCCGTCCGCACAACCGTCCTTGACGCCGTAGACGAGCGGGCCTACGCCACCGCAGGAGCACGAATTATCGCCGACCTGGTGCTTCCCAGTCCCCGCAGCGACCGTCCTTAGCGAACCTCAAAGCACGAGACTGTGCAGCGATCCTGCGCTTGACTCATGCAGCGTTCCTCAATCACAGCAGGGTCCACCGGCTTGTAGAGACTCGGGTCATTCTGCTCGACCGAGACCTGCTTCGCCTTTTCGTCCGCCTCCTCTGCACCCTTGTGGCAGGCCTTGTAGGCAACCCGCGCTGGACTCACGTGTACGTCAAAGTCACCATGAGCCTCGCTCTCCATATCTTGGAGCGCCGTCGAACAAGAAGACGCGCACTGATTGAAGTGGCTGACCGGTGGGTACATGCCCATCGCAAAGCCCGCGAGCAACATACCCACTGCCACCGTGCACCCTGCTTTCGAAATGTTTGGCATTGGAATCGGCGAGTTGTGGGCACCGATAAAGGTCAGGATGCCTACGACCCCGGAGAGGCCAATCAGCACGAATGACAAGTTCTCGACCATCTGAACTACTCCTGCTCTGCCCAGGTGCCAGTAGCCTACCACCACACAGATGCCGAAGTGAAGCCTAACCCTCTTCAGCCACTGTGCACGCCCCTCGCGCTTGTTCCGTGACCACCAGATGCAGTGAGACCTCTGACACCGTTTTAGGACCAATTCCGTGCACGCGGTTCAGGTCCGAAACACGGGCGTAGCACCCAGAGGATCTCCTCGACTCCACGATCCGCGCTGCTCGGCGCATTCCAATCCCAGGCACCTGAACAAGCCGCTCGACATCCGCAACATTGAGATCGATGGGTAGACCCAGCGCGACCCTGTTTGTGCGAACAGGAACACGGAACACCTCGTCCGGGCTCTGACCATTCACGCTCACCGAGGCATAACCATCCCGACCTTGGCCAATCCAGATCTGCGGCCCCCAAGCCGGTTGGCTACGAATCGTCAGCAGCAACGCAGAGACCAGAGCGGCCCAGGTCCTCCATGCGTCAACCAAGATAAGCGCCCTGCCACTTCTCGAGGAGGTCGACATGGCAGCGTCCTGTCGCCTGTAGATGCGCCCTGCGCCCTCGCTCTTCATGACTGAGATGAAGGCGAATGTGGGGGCCGTCAAAAAAATCCTCGACCTTTTCGGCCCACTCGATGACCACCACCCCAGGCCAGGTGTCTATCGCTTCATCCATCCCGATGGACAGCGCTTCGCCAGCGTTTAATCGGTAGGCGTCGCCGTGAAGCAGCGGCACGCGCCCCGAGTCGTACTCTGACATGATGACAAAGGTGGGGCTCACCACGGGCACGTCAATGCCGAGCCCTTCAGCCAGCCCCTGAGTGAAGGTCGTCTTGCCCGCGCCGAGATCTCCAGACAGGGCTAGACGAGCAGGCCCCGACAAGCTGGCTCCAAGTGCACGACCCAGAGCCAGCGTCTCGAGAGCATCGACCAGAAAAACAGTCCACATGCAGACGTTCTATCACTGCACCGCCGCACCGGGTGACCGTAGACCGCGACATGACCTGTCCTATTGCTCGACACTCCCAATCGGAGTAATGTCGCGACGCGCACCATCTCCGGGGAAAGGCGTGGACTTTTTCGCCAAATACGGACTCCTGGCGGTCTTCATCTCGCTGGTCACGACACCCTTCGGCAATCCCGTGCCGGAGGACATTAGCCTCCTCGCGGGGGGCATGATCGCGGGTATGGGCGAGACCCCGGTGTGGATGGCCCTTGTTGTGGGGTACACCGGTGTTGTCCTCGGCGACTGTGTCGCCTGGGCGATGGGCCGAAGGGTTGGCCTTCAGCCTGGGGGCTTTCTCTCTCGCGCCGTGGGCAATCGGCAAGTTGAGCGTCTGCAGCGTTACTACGAGCGGTTCGGCGACCGGACCATCCTCATCTGCAGGCAGTTGCCGGGATTCCGGCTTCCCTGTTTCTTCATCGCCGGTGCCTCGGGCATTCCAATCAAGCGCTTCCTGCTCATCGATGGCACCGCCGCGCTCGTTACCGCAAACGTCTTTACCTGGCTGGGATATTTCTACGCTGAGGACTTGGGCAACGTCATTGCCGGCTTGGGTCGCTTCCGGCAGGTGATGACGGGGCTCTTGGTGGTGGCGATTCTTCTGGTGGCCTACCGCATCGTGATTTACCAAATTGAGCGCCGTCAAGTGAAGCGGACAGAGCGAGAGAACCTGGACGACTAGCCGCCGCTCAGCGGTCTGGCAGCATCCTCGCGACACGCGACACCGCCCCCGTCTTGCGGAGAACTCCAAGCGTCACGCCGTCAAGCTGAACCCGCCAAAGGTCGCCCTCGCCGACGGCCTCAGGTGAAGCAGTAACAAAGCCTCTCAGGCGCAACGTACGCCGATCTTCTGCCCCAATAGACAGCGCGGGGAGGTGCTCCAGAGCAACGTCCGGATCGATCAAGAACCGCTCCAGCGAGCCCAAGTAGTCGTCTCTAGCGTGCCAGGGAATCCGCGGCGCGCCTCGCCTGGGGCGCAGCACCTCCGGCCAGTCCGTGCGACCGGCAACCACTTGTGAGAGCGCGGGAAACGACAAGCTCGCCGAAAGCTGAAAGGGCCCACTCTCCGTTCTTCGAAGAGCCACCAGGTGCCCCACTGTACCCAGAGCCGACGCAAGATCTTCCCCCAAGGTTCTGATGTAGGTGCCCTTGCTGCACTGAACCCGAAAACGAATCGTGGGGCCCTGCTGATCGACGAGCTCCGAGCGAAAGACCTCGATCGGCCGAGCCTTGACCTCTACCTCTTCACCACTCCGAGCGTACTTATACAGAGGCTTCCCTCTCACCTTCACGGCCGAGTACAAGGGAGGCTTCTGGAGCTGAGGTCCAACGAGACCATTCACTGCACCCTGAACGGCCTCCAGCGACAAGGAAGGCACCTCACGCCGTTCGAGCGGATCGCCATCGCAGTCGCCCGTGTCGGTCTTGACACCCAGCGCCAAGGTGGCTTCGTAGGTCTTGACTCCTTCGTCCAAGAAAGAAATCAGCTTCGTGGCATGACCGATCGCCATCGGAAGGACACCCGTGGCGAACGGGTCAAGCGTGCCGGTATGGCCTATCTTCTTGATGCCAAACACAGCACGCAGGACGG
>CAZKOI010000296.1:0-4797 GCA_964554315.1 uncultured Enterobacterales bacterium
CTACCTGCCCTTCCTCGTGGAGTGCTGGCGGATGCGCATCCCCGAGACCTGGGAGTCACGCGGGCACGCCTACCCGAAGGACACCCCCATCGAGGAACTCATCTTCCCGCCCGAGAACGCCGAGTACTATGCGGCCTTTGGTGCCGTGGTCTTCGGGCTTGCGGACGCGGACGGCGACAAAGAGGTCGGACGGTACAAGGGCATCGATGGCCTCAAGCACTACATCCAGCACGGGCGCTCCTCGCGCCTGGGCGACCTCGCCGATGGGCCGCTGGTGCGCTCCGAGGACGAGCTCATCCACTTCAAGTCCGAGTTCACGATTCCCCACTTTGACGCCGCACGCTTCAGCAAGGGCGAGCACGTCCGAGGGGTCATCGGACTGGATGGAGGCTCGACCAGCTCCAAGGCCGTACTCGTCGACTACGAGACCGGCGACATCCTCTACAAGGCCTACACGCTCTCCAAGGGCAACCCCATCCAAGACACCAAGGACATCCTGGCCGAGATTCAAGCCTACGTGGATGACCAGGGCGCGACCTTCGAATGCATGGGCTTTGGGGCCACCGGCTATGCCGCAAACGTCCTCGAGGAATCGGTCAAGGCCGACGTAAACATCGTGGAGACGGTGGCCCATATGCAGAGCGCGGTGCGCTTTGTTCCGGAGGCTGACGTTGTCTGCGACATCGGGGGTCAGGACATCAAGGTCCTGTTCTTGAGCGAAGCCAAAGACGGCGGGCGCGACGTCAAAGACTTCCGCCTCTCCAATCAGTGCTCGGCCGGCAACGGCATGCTCCTCCAAGCAATGGCCGACCAGTTCGGCGTGAACCTGTACGACTACGCAGACACGGCCTTCAATGCCGACCTCTCGCCCAAGTTCTCTTACGGCTGCGCCGTGTTCTTGGACGCCGACCGCGTGAACTTCCAGAAGGAGGGGTTCACTGCGCCGCAGATGCTCGCAGGACTGGCTAAGGTGCTCCCGAAGAACGTCTGGCAGTATGTGGCCCAGGTGCCGAGACTCGCGGAATACGGCAAGGTCTTCGTGCTTCAGGGTGGCACGCAACGCAACCTCGCCGCGGTGAAGGCGCAGGTCGACTACATTCGCGACCGGGTGCCCGATGCCAAGGTGGTGGTCCACCCCCACTGCGGCGAAGCGGGAGCCATCGGTGCAGCGATGGAAACCCTCCGAGTCGTCAAGCGCCGAGGGCACAGCACGTTCATCGGCATGAAGTCCGCGATAGCCCTCCAGTACACCACCCTGAACGACGAGAGCACGGTCTGCCACTTCTGCCCTAACGAATGCAGCCGGACATTCATCGACACCACCACTCCCGAGGGTGACACCAGTCGCTACATCTCCGGCTTTTCCTGCGAGAAGGGTACCGTCGAGAGCACGGAAGCCCTGAAGGCCTTGAACAAAGAGCGCGGCATCATCCGAAAGCAGTTCCCCAACATGGTGGAGTACGAGGCGGACAAGGCGTTCAAGCCCTTCTACGAGTTCGCACCTCTTCCGCCGGCAGGCAGCCCTCGGCACACCGTCGAGGTAAAGCGGCGGTCGTTCATGCGCGTCGCACGTAAGGCACTCAAGCGCGGCTTCCAGCGCTCAGACCGTGACCTCAGCAACATCAAGATTGGCATCCCGCGAGTGATGAATGTGTACACCGCGGCACCCTTCTTTCGGACCTACTTCGAGACCCTCGGCATCAAGCCCAACAACATCATCTTCTCCTCTCCGACCTCCGAAGAGATGTGGATTGAGGGCGGTCGCTACGGCTCGATTGACCCCTGCTATCCGTCAAAGGTTATCCAGGCACACGTCCACGAACTGGTCTTCCACTTGCACACCGACGAAAAGAAGCGCAAGGGACCGCTCGACTACATCTACTACCCCTGCATGACCAACATGCCGACCTACGTGACCGACACCATCGACACGTGGTCATGCCCCATCGTGTCGGGCTCTCCCAATGTGGTCAAGGCCGCGTTCACGAAGGAGACCGACTTCTTTGCAAACGCCGGGATTGAGTGGGTGGACGACGCCATCGCCTTCAACGAGAAGAACCTCCTCAAGAAGCGCCTCTTCAGTGTCTGGGGCCCTCGCCTTGGCGTCACGGAAGATGAGAACGAGTGGGCGGTCGACGAAGCCTACAAGGCGCTTGAAGCCTTCGATGCGCACATGGAGGCCAAAGGCCGCGCCATCATCGAGCAGGTGGAGCGTGAGAACCGGGTGGCCATCCTCATGATCGGCCGCCCCTACCACAGCGATCCGGGACTCAACCACGGCATCCCTGAGGAGTTCCAAGTCCTTGGGTATCCGGTGCTCTCCATTCGCAGCCTGCCCAAGGACCGCGCTTGGCTGAGCAAGTATTTTGGAACGGATGATCCCCTGGACGTTCGGGACGTGTGGCCCGAGAATTACTCGACCAACTCCGTACAGAAGGTGTGGGCAGCACGGTTCGCGGCACGCCACCCCAACATCGCGCTGCTCGACCTCTCCTCCTTCAAGTGCGGACACGACGCACCGACCTACGGCATCATCAACAACATCGTGACCAAGGCGAAGGTGCCCTTCAGCGCGCTGCACGACATTGATGCGAACAAGCCCGGCGGCTCTATTCAGATCCGCGTGAAGACCTACGCGCACCGTCTCAAGATCGTGGAAGAGCAGCTTGCTGATCAAGCTGCCGCTCGAGCGGTCCTGGCTCGACGCATTGCCGAGAAGCGCGCAGAGCTTGAGGCTGCCCTGCGGTCTGCGCCTAAGAACAACCCCGCTACCGGACACCTGTCCGCCAAGTAATCCCAACGGAGATCACTCATGACCATGCACGAAGACGCGGATGCCATCGAGCAACAACTAGAAGCCGAACTGAACAAGTTCGCCGCCGAGGAGGCCGAGCGCCTCGGCCTCGGTCGCGAACAGTGGGTGGAGCCCGTCAACACCACGTTCACTCGCAGCCAGCGCGAGACCACGACCATGCTCGTGAGCGGACTCACCTTGGCCCACGACACCCTCGTGTGTGCGGCCTTCTCCCACCTCGGCTACAAGGTCGAGCAGCTGACACCGCCCGACAATGAGGCGCTTCAGTTCGGCAAGGAGTTCGGGAACCGGGCCCAGTGCAATCCGACCTACTTCACGGTGGGCAACCTAGTGAAGCACCTGGTCCACCTGCGCGACAAGCACGGCATGGCGACCAAGGACATCGTCGAGAACTACCTCTTCATCACCGCTGGCGCCTGCGGTCCCTGCCGCTTCGGCACTTACGTCACCGAGTACCGTAAGGCACTCCGTGACGCTGGTTTTGACGGCTTTCGCGTCATGCTGTTCCAGCAGCAGGGCGGGCTCAAGCAGGCGACCGGTGAGGAGCTCGGCCTTGAGGTCAACCAAGAGTTCTGCCTCGGCATCGTGAAGTCACTGCTCGCCGGCGATGTGCTCAATCTCATGGGCTATCGCCTCCGCCCCTACGAGCTGCAGGCGGGTGCTACCGATGCTGCCGTCGCCACGTGCCGTCAGATCATGGTGGACACCCTGTCCGAGGGCAAGAGCATCGTTCGAGGGCTGTGGAAGTGTCGCAAGGAGCTGGCCAAGGTCAAGGTCGACCGCAGTCAGCCCAAGCCCGTTGTCAGCATCATCGGCGAGTTCTGGGCGATGACTACCGAGGGCGAGGGCAACTACGAGCTCCAGCGCTTCCTCGAGAGCGAGGGTGCCGAGGTTGACATCCAACCCATCGTCAACTGGCTGCTCTTCATGGTCTGGGAGAACACCTACGACACGCAGCTTCGGATCGACCTCAAGGAAGACGATGTCGACGCGAAGAAGGGCCTGAAGGCCGGCACAGACGCCGCCACCAAGAAGCTGTGGATGCTCAAGGGAGCGGACAAGGCCATTCGGACCGTGTTCCAGACCTTTGCACACGCCGTCGGCCTCTACGGCTACCACCTGCCCGACATGACCGAGATTGCGGAGCTGGCAGCGCCCCACTACGACAACAACAATCGTGGTGGCGAGGCCCACATGGAGGTCGGCAAGCTGATTCACTTCGTCGAGGACAAGGTCAACCACATGACGATCAGCGTGAAGCCCTTCGGCTGCATGCCCTCATCAGGTGTCTCCGATGGCGTCCAGAGCATCATCACCGCCAAGTGGCCAGAAGCCATCTTCTTGCCGATCGAGACCACCGGCGACGGCAAGGTCAACGTCTACAGCCGCATTCAGATGATGCTGTTCAAGGCCCGCCAGAAGGCCAAGGCGGACCTCGACCGCGCGCTCGCCGACGGCGGTCTTACGGAAGCTGCGTTCCAAGCGAAGCTCGAGAAGAGCAAGTGGGGCCGACATCCGTTCTGGCGCCCTGCGCACAAAGAAGCCGGTGTTGCGGCCAACTTGGCCTACGCCGTGAGCTAGTGCTCAGCGCCATGTCTCGCGATTGATGCCCATGCGATGTTCCCCGAGCCCCTGCTCGAGGACATCCGTGGCGCCTACTTTTTGTACTCCAGACGCAGGCCAACGATGTCCACCTTGCCGCGGTAGTGCCCGTCGGCCGACACGTTGAATGGCGCAGCGGTGGGGCTGAAGCGCTCATCGGGTCCCCCGCCATCCCAGGCGGAGCCTACGATCTTGCGCTCAAACAGGAAGAACTTGGAGTAGCTCAAGCCCATCGTAAACCCGCTTGCATCGTTCCCGTCGCCAAAGGTGTACCGCGCACCAAGCTGGAAGCCGGCGTTCTCAAAGTCCAAGTTTGTGGGACTGACCGCATAGTCGGGCACTGCGTTTTGGTTGTACCCAAGACGCCCGCCAAACCAAAC
>CAZKOI010000297.1:0-4780 GCA_964554315.1 uncultured Enterobacterales bacterium
GATGAAGGACCACAGCATGCGCACCTGGTCCGCGGAGAAGCCGCGCTCGCCCAGCTCCCGGTCCACGCCATCCCGACCGACCTTGTCGATCTTGTCCAGTGCCTGGAGCATGCCGACTTCCTGTGACTCCGCACCCATGGCCTTGGCCATGGCGGACAGCAGGACGCGGTGGTTCACCCGAATGGTGAAGTCGGAGAGACCAAGGGTCGTCAGGGCATCGTGAACCACCGCGATGCACTCGGCATCAGCGATGGGAGAGTCGCTGCCAATCGTGTCGACGTCACACTGATAGAACTCCCGAAACCGTCCACGCTGCGGGCGGTCTGCCCGCCAGACGGGCTGAATTTGAGAGCGCTTGAAGGGCAGAGGAATCCCGGGATTCATTGCCATCACTCGGGCCAGAGGGACGGTCAGGTCGTAGCGGAGCGCCTGATCTACCTCGCCTCGCTGACCGCCCTCACCTCGCTTGAGGATGCGGAACATGAGCTTCTCGCCTTCGTCTCCATACTTGCCCGTGAGGGTCTCGATGCGCTCGAAGGCGGGGGTCTCCAGTGGCTCGAAGCCGTAACGAGCAAAGACCTCTCGAATCACGCCGATGACCATCAAGCGTCGATTCATCGTGGCGGGCATCAGATCCCGGGTTCCCTTCGGAAGAAAGACCTTGGCCATGGCAGCCTCCTGGAGCCCGACTATCACGCTGGCTCACGTGTTACCCCCACTCCGTCGACGGAGGGCGCTTGTCAGATCTCGTCCCCACCATTGGTCTCGAGGTTCACTGTCAGCTCAAGACCGTGTCCAAGCTGTTCTGTGCCTGCCCGGTCATCGACTCGGCGAGGCCGAATCAAGCGGTCTGTCCCGTCTGCCTGGCCTATCCCGGAGCGCTGCCGGTCCTGAATGATCACGCTGTTCGACTCGCCGTTCGAGCGGGATTGGCCCTGGGGTGTGAGGTGCACCGCTGGTCCAGCCTCGATCGAAAGCACTACTTTTACCCTGATCTTCCGAAGGGCTATCAGATCACCCAGGCGGAGCAGCCGATCTGCACAGGAGGCGCCCTGCACTGCGAGGTAGCGGGTGTGCGCAAGCGGTTCGGGCTCGCGCAGATTCACCTCGAGGAGGACGCGGGCAAGCTTACTCACGTTGCCGACCGCTCCCAGGTTGACTGGAACAGAAGCGGGGTCCCGCTCATCGAGGTGGTCAGTGAGCCGGACATCCAGTCGGCCGATGAGGCAGAGGCCTGGCTGAGGATGTTGCACCGCGTGCTCGTAGAGGCTGACGTGACTCACGGTAGCCTCCAGTCCGGTCACCTTCGCTGCGATGCCAACGTGAGCCTGGGGCCCCGAGGCGGACCACGGGGTGTGCGAGTGGAGCTCAAGAACCTGAACAGCTTTCGATTTCTCTCGAAGGCGATCAAGGGTGAGATCGCGCGTCAGCGGGCGCTGCTCGAGAGCGGTGGTGTGGTTCAACCGGTCACGCGTCGATGGACAGGTACAGAAACCACCGAGCTTCGGTCGAAAGAGCGCCAGGAGGATTATCGGTACTGCCCAGAGCACGACCTGGGGTGGATCTTCGTCGATGAGGCAGAGGTTGCCGAAGCGCGGTCGTTCCTGTCGGGAGAGCCCCTCGACCTCCACCTCCTGGATGACGACGCAGCGGAGCTCCTCGCGCTACAGCAGACCCATGGGCTGAGCGCGAAGGACGCCACGGCAATCGTGCAGATCGAGCATGGGCGATCGTTCCTTGAAGCGAGCATCCGCGCGGGCGGTGTGCCCACGCAAGTGGTCAACTGGATGCTCGGCCCCATGGCCCAGTGGCGCAACGAGAACCCGGATCGACGGCCGGCGATTGGCCCGAGCCAGGTGGTTGAGCTGGAGTCGGCTATCGAGGGGATGCAGCTCACCCGTGGGGGGGCGCGCCGGGTCATGGTTCGCTTATGCGAGCAAGAGACCGAGGTGTCCTCTGTGGTCCGAGCTCTCGGCCTAGAGCGGATACGGGACCCTGACGAGATTTTGGCCTGTGTCGCGGGTGTCCTGAGACAATGGCCGGCGGAGTGGGGTCGTCTGGTGGGCGGTGAGGCGCGCCTTTGGGGATTCTTCGTGGGGCGGGTTATCGCGGCGAGTGGGGATCGAATGGACCCCCAGGATGTTCGATCTTCGCTGCAGGTGCTGATCGACCAAGGCGCGACTCGGGTCTGACGTGCTATCAATTACCCCCATGGAGCGAATCTCTTGAGTTGGTATTACACCCGCGAGCCCGGGCACGACGGTCAGGTGCTCACCGATGAGGGCGTGCCTCCAGGGTTGAGCATCACCGATCTCGTACAAGAGGGCCCGCTGCCGATGTCGGTGGCGCTTGAGATTATCGCGTACATGGCAGACATTCTCACCATCGCTGAGGAGGATCGGGCCGTCCACGGAGACATCAGTCCAGGAGACGTGTATCTCGACACATCGGGTGCGGTGAGCCTCTCAAACTATGGACCACGACGGAGTCGGGGCCGGGCTCCGGAGGGCGCGCCGCTCTTTCCTGCCTCCGAGGTCTACGGGCTCGGCATCGTGCTTCACGCGCTCCTCTCTCGACACCCGCTGGGGGCCATCCCAAGGGAGCGGGATGCTCACGACGATGCCATTGTTGACAAGCTGCTCGCCATCGACTGGTCGGATCTGCATCGGCTCCCCGGGCGAGACTCGCTGATTCACTTCCTGTGCTCCATGCTGGCGCACAGCCCAACGGAACGCCCCGACCCTCTGGATGTCGCGAACGTTTTATCGGAGGCAGGAAGCAAGATAGGGGGCGCCAGCACGGTCTCGTGGTCGGCTCGGCGGTGGTCGAGCTCCGAGGCGCAGGAAGAACTGCCGACCGTTGCGGAGGTGCTGGAGGCTCCTGCAGAGCTCGGCCGTGTCTTCAACAAGACAGGGCAGTACTCTCGGCGCCAGTCTGCGAGCGCGAAGGGCGAGTGCACGGCCTTCTGGAGCCGAGACAAGATCAGCGCCATGCTGGATGATGGCGAGGATCCGCTCGCCGGCTCGCAGATGTTTCAGCGTCGAGATCTGCAGAAGATGCTCGATCCGGATGAAGATACGGTTGATTCGGCCCAGCCACCGCCGCCGCCACCGCCGGTAAATCCTTGGGTGCCGGACTCCACCATCAGCGGCAGGCCGAGTGATCCAGACTTGGTCCGAGCCATGGCCGATCTCAAGGCGCAGGTGGAGAGCTCTCGTCCTCCCCCTCGAGCAGGGGGTTCGCCCGAGCAGGAGCCTGCTGTGCCGCCCCCTGCGCCCCCTGCGCCCCCTGCTGCTCCTGTCTCGGCCGCGCCGAGCCCTGTGGTCGCCGTCTCGCCGGTGCCCAAGGTGTCTGAACCGCCGCCTGTCCGAAGCGTACAGAAACCCTTTCCTTGGTTACCGGTGGTTATAGGCGCCGTTGGCTTTGGGCTCGTGCTGGGCATGCTCGCCCTCGCTGCGGCGATCTACCACTCCACTCAGCAGAAGCCCGTGGTGCCGCCGCCACCTGCTGTAGACGCCGAGCCGCAGGTGGACGAGGTCGAGAAACCCGCTCAGGAAGAGCCCGCGCCCGCGCGAAGGTCGGCGCCGACGCCGAGCTCGCGGGTGACGCCCAAGTCCACCTCTTCGAGCTCGACCACGGCGCGGTCATCGAGCGTTCGAAGCGCCAAGCGAGCCAAGGCTCGGCGGGCTCCCCCGCCTCCTCCTCCAGCCTCGGGAGAGTTCATGGTGACCTTCAGGACAGGGGGCGCGGAGACAGAGCTGGTCTGCGGCGATGGTCAGGTCGGTCGCTTTGTTGGTGTGACCCGCCAGAAATTCTCCGACATCACGACCTGCCGAGTGACCATCGACGGGAAGATGGGCGCCATTCAGGTCAAGCGTGAATCCACCATCTCATGCAGTCCCCGAGACAGCGCGGTGGTCTGCACAGGCGGCTGATGGACCTTGTAGGTGTTGCGGAAGCAGCCGCGAGGCGGGCTGGGCGAATCATCGAGGCGGCGAGTGGCTCTCTGCTGCAGGTGACTCACAAGGGGGCCATAGACATGGTCACCCAGGTTGACCTTGCTGCTGAGGACGCGATTCGAGCCGAACTCGCTGTCCACACACCGGAGATCCCTGTGCTCGCGGAAGAAGGTGGAGGGGCCTGGGACGCATCGACGCGCTGGATCGTGGATCCCCTCGACGGCACAACCAACTTCATCCACGGCTATCCGAGCTACGCGGTGAGCATTGCGCTGCAGGTCGACGGCCGGCTCGAGGTCGGCTGCATCTACGATGCGGTCAATGGCATAGCCTACACAGCGGTGCGAGGATCTGGCGCTCGCGGTGATGGTCAGCGGCTGAAGGTCTCGGAGGCCGCCCGACTCGACCATGCTCTCCTTGTGACCGGCTTTCCTTACGATCGGCGAACGGAGATTGACCGCTACCTGCCGTTTGTGCGCGCCTTTCTCATGCGCAGTCAAGGCCTGCGTCGTGCGGGGGCTGCGGCCATGGACTTTGTCGCCGTCGCGTGTGGGCGCGTGGACGGGTACTGGGAGTTCGGTCTCAATCCGTGGGACGTCGCCGCAGGCATCCTCTTGGTGCAGGAAGCGGGCGGCCAGGTGACCGATATGGAGGGTGGGACGCTTGACCTCCTCCGACCGAGGATCTTGGCCTCCAATGGCAAAATCCACAGCGAGATGACCCAAACACTCTCAGAGTTGCTAAGTTCGGCCTGACGGGAGAATAAATGGGGATTGCGGTTGGCATTGACCTGGGTACTTCCAACTCCGTGGTAGCCATCA
>CAZKOI010000298.1:0-4765 GCA_964554315.1 uncultured Enterobacterales bacterium
CACCTCCTCCAGCGAATGCGCGTGATCGGCTCCGCATCCCGCGCGAGCGAGATTCCAGGCATCACTGAACGGGTTCGTGATGGCTCCCGCATCCAGCTTGGCGATGCCGCAGGAGAGGTCTGGCTCACCGAAGGTCACATCGACGGACACATCTCGTTTCTCTTTGACGGCGTCCTCTTCTGTGGCGACACATTGTTCGGGGGCGGCTGCGGGCGACTCTTCGACGGACCTCCCGCTAAGATGCACCGTAGTCTCCAGCGTATGGCTCAACTGCCCGCCTCAACGCTGGTTTGCTGTGCGCACGAGTACACAGAGGACAACCTTCGATTTGCCTGGATGATCGACCGAGACAATCCCGACCTCCGCGACAGAATCCAAGGGGTCTGGGCGATCCGACGGCTCGGCGGGTCCACGGTTCCCAGCACAATCGCCGAAGAGAGAGCGACCAACCCGTTCATGCGCGTGGCAGAGCCGAGCATCATGTGGGCCGTCAGTCAGCACTTTCCAGAGATCGACACGACGGATGGGGCTCAGGTCCTTGGCGCACTGCGAGAGTGGAAGAACCGTGGTGACCACAAGGCCATGCCCGACGACGTCCTACCCGTCTAGAGCGCCTCGACTCGCCCAAAGAGGTGGTTCTTGCTCAAGGCCTCGTTGTCTAGACGGAACGCGACTCCCCCGTCATGTGGACCCGACGTGAAGTGAGCCCGGCCGGGCAAGAAAACCGGACGCTTGAAGGCCACATCCACCCGAACGCGCCCTTCCGGAACATCCTCATCAAGCTCGGCGATGGCCCGACCCAGCAGCCACATTCCGTGAATGATGTGCCGCTTAAACCCAAAAAGCTTGGCCGTAATGGGCCACAGGTGGATGGGATTTCTGTCGCCCGCGATGGTCCCATAGGCCCGTCCAAGTCCTGCCGGCAGAGACCATACCGACGAGCGCGTGGGATCGGGACTCGGGGGCTCGGGCGATACCGAACGCTGACCATGCCCCGTTCCCGCCATCGAGAGACACGTTGTGGTGCTCTGCCAGATCACCTGCTTGTTGACGGAAACCGCGGTCATGAGGTCAATCTCGACCCCCCTCCGAGCAGGCCGCTCCCCTTCGACCCAAACCTCAATCGACAAGCTCTCGTGCTCGAGCAACGAGCGCTCAGCCGTGATCTGGCTGGCGACATGGACAAGGCCCATCGCAGGCAGAGGGAAGTCGGGGTGAGTAAGCACGGCCATGTGCAAGGGAGCCGCGATCACCTGCGGCATGGTGATGGGCACCTGCACCGACGAGGGGAAACCACAGATGGCCTGATACGCCCGGAGCTGCGTGATGCTGACGCCGTCAATGCGGGCCTCGAATCGTGGAACGGTTTCGCCCTCGCGCAGCCCCGGCTTCCTAGACAGCGCCGCTCGGAGCATCATCGGGCCCGTTCCGGGCAGATCCCTCAATTCAATCAGCGTCGTCATCGCTCCTCCGGCCAGAGCGCGCTCTCGGCGAGAGCCCGCGGCCACGCACTCCCGGGATTGCCTGGGATGTGCTGGCCATCGGGACTCCTCACGAAGTTGCCCTGATCGGCGAAGGCCCGCTCCTCACTGGTCCGACCTTGTGCACGACGGAAGGGTCGTATGCTCCGTTCATCATGGACGCTGACCACCTCATGGGGGGCCGGTCGGAGGTCCACCAATGCCCCCTTCCGTCTCGGGTTGAGGAGTTGCTCCTCATTTCCCAAGGGATCCGCGATGGTCTTGGCCTTCAGGGTCCACACAATCATCGACGTGGGCTGCTTGCTCGGGTGGGCGTCGCTGAGGAGATCTTTGAAGCCGTAGAACTGCTTGCCAATGTCGTTCTGATTGACCGGGCCCGCCATAAGACATGTTCCAACCAGGAGATCACAGTCCTCGGGGAGGTCGATACAGCCCGAGAGCTCACAGACCTGCGCCGACCGACTCGATGCTGCCCCTATGGCCTGGCACGCCAGCGTAGGATCGATCCCTACGCTCTCCACCTGCGCTTTGTCGAGGCCCCCCACGTAGATACGCTGGCCGACGAGCGCGAAGGCCTTTCGGCCCCGGTTCGCATTCCGACTCAGCGCTCGCCCGAGCGGCAAGTCCGCCCACAGCGGGAGGTTGTCGATGAGGCAATCCGTGATGGCGTTGTTGTCCGCTCGAATCTGCCGTAGGCGCTGCTTGCCTCCATCGGTGAGCACATCGATGCGCTCGAGCAGCATCAACGACTTGGCTTCCTCACGGTCGCAGCCCGTCCAATGCTCAAAGCTGTTGTACGCGGCCCTCGCAGCCATAAATGCCAGCGCCTCAGGTACGTCCATGTCCTGCCGGTGCTGGTAGCCATCCGGCGCAGACTCCTCAGCGTTTACCCCAGGCTGGATTCGCTCAGACCGAAACGCCATCAGATTGGCGCCCACCTTTCGGCAGACTGCCCGGCTGATCGGCAGCGGTTCTGGAAGCGATCCGACCTGGGCCACAAGCCCCACACGCCATCCTTGGGAAAGCTCCGCTGGACTCAGCTCGCAGAGCTCGTGGAGCCTGTCCAGAATGCGTCGGTTTCGCCTTCGGTCTGGGGCACCAGCAAAGGGCGCCATGAAGACCTGGGCACCACGCCGTCCTTCGCTGGCAATGACCGCCGCGCGCTCCATCGCATCCGCCAATACGCCCAAGTGGAGGTGCTGCAGATAGCCGATACTCGGAATGTCATCGGCGTGAAAGAACCGCTTCTTTATCGCCCGCCAAGGCACGGTCAGCAGATTCAGCCCCATCTTGTGCCCCACGAACGTCAGCAGCAGCGTGAATGGCGTTCTGTACGGGCGTGTGAGGACCACATGAGTCATCTGAGCACCGTCGAGCACCTCTGCCTCTCGACCCGCCGCCTCGCTGAGCAGCTTGGCAATCTCGGCACTCTTCTTGGAGCCAAAACTGACCTGCTTGTGACCCCGAAAGTTGGTGCTTTGGCGGGCCGTCAGAACGCCCAGGCTGACCTCTTCGAAGAACTCCTGCTCGGTGACCGGTGGTCCAGCATTAAAGGCCGCTGGCCGTTCAAGCGAGAAGAGTTGTGCGGCCTCTGCGGCTTCTTCTTGCGTCATGGATACTCGCGTTCGGTAGCCCACCGGAGAGCCCGAGTGGAGCGCCATCGGCAGCGTGTATCGAGTCCGCTTCTCGCCCTCCGCCGCAGGCTCGGCAGGACGACGCACCCGCTGAGACACCTCAGGGGCCTGAACGGGCACGAGCTCTACTGGATTCTGAGCCATCGCTTCGTCCTACCTACGCTCAGCCGAGGTCGCCACTGTAGCGCTCCGCAAAGACAGCGGAACGGCGCTCAATTTCACGAATACGATCTTCCGCCCCGTCGAGCGCCATCATCCACCAGGCATCGGCCTCGTCAAACGTCCTCCGGCGGAGCCCAAAGACTTCCGCGAGCTGCTCATCGACGTCCACCCCCGAGTCCGACCAGCCCTGAATGGCCCCCCTGACTTCGACGTAGCGGTTGAACGAAAGAGGGGCCGTGCTCTGGGAAGGCAGTGGCGTGTAAGGCTCGTCCTCGTCGGGCTCGAGATAGGAACGAATCGGCTCAATCTTGCCGCTGTTGTACGGGCCTGAAGAGACCGCCTCCTTGGAATCACGGGCTTCCTCCGACGCAGTGACCTTCATCCGACGCCGCTGCAGCAATACGGAGAGCGCGACCAGCCATACGATGCCAAGGCACAGCCCGCCAACCACGCCGACAATCCCAGGCATCCAAGGGGACACTGACTACCTCCAATGAAAACTTGCCTGAACGGACGCTCGGGGTCAAGGTGACCGGATGACTCAACAGACGCTGACGATTCTGACTCGAGGCAGAGGCCTCACCTCCATCACCGCCCAAGTGGCAGAGGTCGTCTCATCCTCGGGCATCGACGTCGGGCTGGCCCACCTGTTCGTCCACCACACATCGGCCTCCCTCATCATCCAGGAGAATGCCGATCCCTCCGTGTGCAAAGACCTCGACGCGTATCTCACCCGCCTCGTTCCCGATGGCGATCCGACTTTCACCCATACCGACGAAGGTCCGGACGACATGTCGGCACACATTCGCTCCGTGCTCACCGCCACCTCGCTCACCATCCCGGTCTCCGGCGGCCGCCTGAAGCTCGGGACATGGCAAGGCGTCTATCTGTGGGAGCACCGCACGCGCGGACACTCCCGTACTGTGACCATCACGCTGCAGAGCGGATGATGCCCGAGAGTCTCAGCGCTCCCCTCTCAGCCCCCTGTCAGCTGAGCCCCTCCGCGCTGAGACCCTCAGGCTGCGAGGCGTACTTCCCTGAACGCCACACCCTGTTGGGCCAGTGGTTTGAGGAAGTCCGTCCTCAGCGAGACCCAGTCGCCCTGCGCAACATCGCTGAAGTGAATTCGATAGGCAAAGGCCTTGGGGAGAGCCCCCTCGTCCGTCCACGGGTTCACAAGTCCCTCCCCTACTCGCACCAAGGGCTCGACCCGATATTGGCTCAACTCCAGGTGGTTCGCGAGGTTGGCGACAGCCCGATTGGCGGCATCGACACAGTCGGCTTGGGGGGCAAATTCGATCTCGAAGAGGCGGCTGGTGTGCATGAGGGTGTCCTCCGATGTGAACCGAGGTTCGGGTGCGCCGCCAACATGGCCACCAAAGATTGACTCGTCAACACCTCAGGACTCCATACGGCGATGTCGTCACGCGCTCGTCACTTTCATGTGCTCTTTGACCGTCAATAACTCGCGTCTATCGCCGTCAATTT
>CAZKOI010000299.1:0-4747 GCA_964554315.1 uncultured Enterobacterales bacterium
GGCCAGGTGAGTAGGGGTACCAGTACGGCTCTCGGCGAAGCATCGGCAGCTTGTCGTAGTTGACGTGTCGCTGCTGGCACATGTGGCGGAGGGACTCGTCCCCGTGGGTGTGTCCGATGCCGCTTGCCTTGACTCCACCCCAGGGGGTCTCAGGCATACCGTGCGTGGAGAGCACATCGTTGATCATCACCGTGCCGGCCTCAATGCGCTCCGCGATCTCTCGTCCGGTCTCGGCATCGCTCGTGAAGACGTAGGCCAGCAAGCCAAGGTGGGAACGGTTGGCCTCTGCGACCATCGCATCGACATCATCCATGACCATAATGGGCAGGACAGGTCCAAATGTCTCTTGGTTCATGATGTCCATCTCAGGCGTCGTGCTGAGCAGGACCGTTGGCTCGAAGAAATGCCCAGGGCCCTCAATGACCGAGCCTCCGACCAGCACCTCAGCGCCCTTTTCAATGGCGTCTTCGACCCGCGCCTGCACGATGTCTCGCTGGCGGCGATTGTTGAGTGGACCAATTTGAACCTGATCGTCGGTCTGAGTATTGCCCGGCTTGAGGTCCTGAACCAAGGGAACCAGTCGCTCAAGCAGCGGCGCCACCACGGAGCGGTGAACGAGCACCCGCTCAACACTGGCGCACACCTGCCCGCAGTTGGCAAAGCCTCCCCAGACCAAGGCAGCGGCCGTTCGATCGATGGGGGCATCCGGCAGAACCAAGGCGGGCGCCTTACCGCCGAGCTCTGTGACGCATGGAATGAGGCGCTCCCCACACTGAGCGGCGACCTTCCGGCCGGTCGCGACGCTGCCGGTGAACTCAACCATGTCCACGTGATTGACCACCTCGGAGCCGGTCTCTCCATAGCCATGAACCACCTGAATGAGATCTTCAGGGACGCCACCCTGAACGAAGAGTTCTTTCGCGAGGTCTTGAATGAGTGGGGTGAACTCACTGGGCTTTACGACGACCGCATTTCCGGCGAGGAGGGCGACGACCACAGGGCCATTACAGATGTTGAATGGAAAGTTCCAGGGACCGATCACACCAATGACGCCTCGGGGCTGCCAATGCAGGTAGCTTGACCGGTGCTTCATGAGATGGAGCGGGATGGGCTGCGGGGCAAGGATTCGATCGGCCTCGGAGGTGAAGTAGTGGATGAGGTCCACAAGGTTGACCACCTCATGAACCATGGCCTCTACCTTGGGCTTTCCTTGCTCCCGTGAGAGGAGGTCACAGATGTCATCCGTCCGCTCAATGATGACGTTCTTGACCTGCCTCAAGATGGCGCATCGCTCAGCCAACGAGCGCTTAGACCAGGCGTCTTGTGCGCGCCGTGCGGCTGCCGCTTGCCGAGCCACGTCCGCGGACGTCGCGATGGGTACCGTCCCGATGAGCTCACCCGTTGCGGGAGAGCGGACCTCGATATGTGTCTGAGCCATGCGGCCTCCGAGCAAAGATCCTAACACTCCAAAAAAGACGCCGGCTCAACTGGCCGGCGTCCGTTTCTCCAGGGCGACACGCTACTTCGCGGCGTGGTGCCCGTGGCTTGGGTGTACGTGTACCTCAAGATCGTTGGGTGCGAACATCTTGTCGGTGGCGGGTGCTCCAGGAATCTTCGAGAGGACGGTCATGACCAAGTAGACCATGACACCGCCGAAGGCCAGAGGAAGCAACACCTCACCAGGGCCGATTGGAAGCTCGCTGCCCTTCCACACGCTCGGCACCATCACGAGGAAGCGCTCGAGCCAGATGCCGATGAGGATGAGGAAGCTGATGGCCAGGAAGCTCGTCCGAATCTTCTTCATGCCGCGCGACAAGAGCATCGTCCAGGGCATGAGGAAGCAGGTGATCAGCACGACCCGGGACAGCGATGCCCACGGCTCTAGCGACGTACGAAGCAGGATGAAGCCCGTCTCCTCCGTCATGTTGCCGTACCAGATGGCCAGATATTGAGCGAAGGTGGTGTAGCCCCAGAACATACAGAACGCGAACGTGAGCTTGCCGAGGTCGTGGTAGACCTTCGGGGTCAAGAGCTCGTCGATGTCGAGCCACTGGCCAGCCAGGAGCGAGAAGATGCCGATCGCGACCAGTCCGCTCCAGACCGAGCTCATGAAGAACCAGGCAGGGAACATGTTGGCGAACCAGTGGGGGGAGAGGCTCATTGAGAGGTCGACCGAGGCCACGCTGAAAATGAGCGAGTACGCGATCGCAATGATGGCACCCAGCGTGCGTTGCTTCTTCTCGCTCTTCTCGATCTCGTCTTCGAGGTTGGTCCAGTTCTTCGTGAAGCTCTTGTACCAGCCGGGCGCATCGGCGCCGAGCTTCTCGGCCATCATGCCGATGTCAGGTCGCCAGCTGGCCTTGATGTACATCCAATCGAGGATGATCAACAGACCCAGCCCGACCACTTGGCGGGCCAAGAAGAAGGACTCCGTCAAGTAGATGGCTTTGTGCGCAGGGAGGGTGTGCTCGCGGGCCTCTTCCACCCACGGGTAGATCTCGA
Organism: uncultured Enterobacterales bacterium; assembly: GCA_964554315.1. GTDB lineage: Bacteria > Myxococcota_A > UBA796 > UBA796 > UBA796 > UBA796. Next base: position 2,503 of record CAZKOI010000299.1, read on the forward strand.
TTCCACCCAGCAAGAGGAAGGCCAAGAGCACCACGTAGAGTACGGGCATCATGACAGCGAAGGACTCCGCGATGCGCTTCAGCGGGCGGCCCCAGCGCCCCTTGGTCAAGGTCAGCGCGACAGCAAGCATGAACGCGCCCTGAGAGACGCCCATCCAGAAGACGATGTTCTGGAGGATGTCAATCTGAGCACGCACGGTCGACTGTGTGGCGACCCAGCCGAGCCCGGCGATGCCGGCCACGATGGCGACCACGCAGCGTACGAAGGCCGTCTTCGGGACGTCCCTAGGGACGCGTGCAGTGACATTGGTGAGGTCTGGTCCGTGGCTCATTCTGCCACCTCCGCCGCGGGTGCGGGCGCATTGTAGGTTGTCTCCTCCATCGTCCGCATGTACGCCACGACGTTCCAGACGTCGTGGTCCATCATGGCGTAGCCGTAGCCTGGCATGACAGCCGCTCCGTCTCGGATGGTGAAGAACAGGTAGCCATCGTTTCGGGCTTGCGTCACGTTGCCTGCCCCTGAGAGCGGCGGCGGTGGCACGGGGTAGCGCTTGCCGGAGCTGTTGTCCGCCACCGGTGCGCCACCCTTTCCATCCACGCCGTGGCATGCCGTGCAGTAGATGTTGAACAGGCGCTGGCCCTCGCCAGTGTCGGCTTCACTCGGAATGGTCAGCAGGGCCGTTTCCTCCGCAAAGCGGTCACCAGGCATGCGCTCGTGGTTCACGGAGATGGTTCCCTCCGGAAGGGTCGCCATGGTCCAGGAGTAGGCGCGCTTGAACACCGCATCGGCCATGTCAGTGTCCCAAGGGAAGGCCCAAGCAGCGGTGCTGAGGCCGCCCAGCACAAGCAGTGTCGTGACGGACTTAGGCATGGGTGCCTCCTGTGATGCTCGTCTCGGTGGCGCCATGCCCATCCAGCCTGCTCTGAATCTCAGCCGCGGTTTCTGCATCGAGGTTTCGGACGACCATGCCGAACACATCATCGCTGAGTCGAGGGTCCTCGAACTCGATGTCCATGTCTTTGGCCGGAAGTCGGCAGTGAATCAGCATGCCGATGAGGGTGAACAAGCAGCCGAAGAGGACGGTGGCCTCGAAGGTAATGACCATGAAGGCCGGAACGCTGACCAGAGGCTTTCCGGCGGGAATGATCATGGGCCAGTTGAGGTGCGTGAGCGACGCCAGGCTGAAGCCCATGGTGCCCCCGAAGAGTGCACCCGTCAGCGTGAACCAACGCACAGGGCTTGGCTCTCCCTCATAGATGAGCTCTTCGATTTCATGGCGGGGCAGCGGTGCCGTCACGGCGAAGTCAGCATGCCCAGACTTCTTGAGGTCAGCGATTGCATCGACCAAGCAGTCGAGGTGACTGAAGATGGCTTTTACATTGCTCATTTGGCAGCCTCTGCTTTGTTCTTCAGCGGCGGTGGCAGGAGCTCCTTGACCTCTGCAATGGCCACGCTCGGCATCACCTTGACGAAGAGCAGGAACCAGAGGAAGAACCACGAGAAGCTGAAGATGAGAACACCCATTTCGATGTAGTTGGGCAGGTAGTAGGTCCAGGCGGACGGGTCGAACTGGTGAGCAAGTGAGCTTGCGATGATGTTGAATCGCTCGAACCACATGCCAATGTTGATGAAAACAGAGACGATCCAGAGACACCAGAGATTGGTACGTGCCTTCTTGAACCACCAGACCAGCGGGATGACACAGTTGCAGGTCACCATGATCCAGAACACCCACCAGTAATCGCCCACCGCTCGGAAGTAGAAGATGCCCCACTCGTAGGGGTTGTCCGAGTACCAGGCGATGAAGTGCTCCATCAGGTACGCGTAGGTGAGGATTCCACCGGTCAGCAGACACATCTTGGCCAGGTGCTCAAAGTGCCACACGTTGATGTATTTGTCCCACTTAAAGATCACGCTCAGCGGAAGCATCAACGTGATGACCATGGCACAGCCGGAGAAGATTGCGCCGGCCACGAAGTAGGGGGGGAACAACGTTGAGTGCCAACCAGCGGTCTGGGCCATCGCGAAGTCCCAGGAGACGACGGAGTGGACGCTGAGGACCAGCGGGGTGGCAAAGGCCGCGAAGAAGCCGTAGGCGGCCATGTAATGGCGCCATTGTCGGTCCGTACCGCGCCACCCGATGGCGAGGCTTCCGTACATCTTGGCAATGACACCGCGTGTTCGGTCTCGCATCGCCGCGAAGTCGGGAATGAGGCCGATGTAGAAAAAGATAGTCGAAACGGTG
>CAZKOI010000300.1:0-4731 GCA_964554315.1 uncultured Enterobacterales bacterium
ATGCGGACGCCGATGCGGATGCGGACGCCGATGCGGATGCGGACGCCGATGCGGATGCGGACGCCGATGCGGACGCCGATGCAGATGCGGATGGTAGTTCAACGGACACAGGCGGCATCTGAGCCGTCGCTTTCACGCTTAGATTAGGGCGTCCACGGACGCCCTTCTTGTTGGGCATCGCGCCTCAGTCCGATGAAGATCTCCATCGAAGCGGACTGACGGCTGGGCTCAGCGGTATCCGAGTTCTGGGCGCTCGCCCCTTGTCAACGTTGCTCTCGGGAGGCACATTAGAGCCGATGGTGTCCTCACGCTATGAGCTTCAGACCGCGCTCTTCGTTGCCGCCTTTGGTTTGGGTTGCACGGAGTTCGACGTCTCGTCGATCGCGGAGAATGACAAGCCCAGGGATGTCGAGGTCGATACGGCGGACCCCGCCCCGGTGGACACGGGGGAGACCGAGCCCCCCGTTGAAGGGACGCCAATCGCACTGATCAGTCACGACCGCGTCGACTTTGGCATCGTCTGCAGTGATCGGATGGAGACGGTGACCGTTGAGTCCGTTGGTGACGCGCCGCTGACTGTCTCCTGGGTCCAGGTTGATGGTCTTGGCTGGGAGCTGAGCCATGGATCGCTTCCGGCCCTCCTTGCACCTGGCGAGGGCTTTGAGATTCACCTCCTTGGCGGAACATCAGGTGAGGGTATGCTGACCATCACGACCGACCAAGATGGCGAGACTCGGCACGAGATTCCTCTTGTGGCAACAGCGGACCGGGCACCCACCCTGACCATCACGCGGCCGGTGCCGGAGTCCATCCTCTCACCCGAGGGAGACGCAACCTTCGAGGCTATTGTCACCGATGATCGGGATCGGCCCGAGGCCTTGTCGGTGAGCTGGACCTCAAGCGTCGATGGTGCGCTGGGTACGGTGACTCCGGCCACCGATGGCATGGTGGTCTTGCCATGGCGAAGCGTTGCGCAGTCGAGCGGCGACCACCGGGTTGAGGCGACCGTGACGGATTCATGCGGCAATGTCGCCATCGACTCGGTCGGTTTTTGCCAGAACGAGGGCTACACCGAGGACAGCATCGACCTCGAGACATGGAATTTCGAGGGCTCCGCCCTGTGGGACATGACCAACGAGTGGGTGGAGCTGACCGGCCCCTTCAATGACCAAGCGGGCACCGCCTTTCAGACGGCGGCTGCGGTGTCTTCCGATGACGTCGTCATTGACTTTGAGTTCTATGTGTCCGGAGGCTCGGGGGCGGATGGCATCTCGCTCACAGCCCTTGATGTCGATCGCATGAGCTCCTTTGTGGGCGGTACCGGCGGAGGGATTGGCTACTACGGACTGCCGGGTTGGTCGATCGAGGTCGATACTTGGTACAACAGCGAACACAGTGACCCGACGAGCGAGGACCACCTCTCGTTTCACATCGACGGAGACATCAACACCCCGCTTGCTTGGGCGACCCTTCCGGACATGGAGGATGGCGCATGGCACACCGCGTCGGTGTCGGTGATTGGACCGCACGTGACGGTGGCCATCGATGGTACGACCTACATCGACACCGACATTGGGGGGCTCGTCCCCTTCTCGGCCTATGTCGGCTTTACTGCAGCCACGGGCGGTGCGACCAACTATCACCTCATCGATGCGCTCTCGGTCGAGGGCTTTGTCTGCGACGACTAGGCGGATCGCGCCGAGGCCAGCGGACGTGACAAACCGCTGGTCGTTGCGGTGCCCACGGAGTATCCAGACCACAACGTAAGGAGCGCCGATGAGTGCGAAATGGGACCGCCGCTTTTTGGATCTGGCAGCGCACATCGCCACGTGGAGCAAGGACCCGTCTACTCAGGTCGGTTGCGTGGTGGTCGGCAGTGATCGGGAGATTCGATCGACCGGCTTCAACGGCTTCCCGCGAGGGATTAACGACGACATCACTCGACTCGAGAACCGCACGAAGAAGTACCCGCTGATCTGCCACGCAGAAGAGAATGCCATCATGCATGCCGCCCGCATCGGCATGACCCTCAAGGACTGCGTCGCCTACGTCACGTGGCCACCTTGCTCGCGCTGCGCTCGCTCGCTGATTCAGGCTGGGGTGGCCGAGATCGTCTATCCCGAGGGGTGTGAGATCCCAGAGCGATGGGTTGAGGACTTTGACACCTCGCATGGCATGCTGAGCGAGGCGGGAGTCTCCGTTCGATCAGCTTAGGCCTACCGGATAGTCTATCGGTCCAACTCTGGAGTGTGCCATGGACAAGACGCTTGCCAGTGCCGACGAGGCCATCCACGACATCAGCGACGGCGTCACCCTTCTCGTGGGCGGATTCGGTCTCTCGGGCAACCCCGAGAACCTCATCAGCGCCCTGCACTCACGCGGGACCACGGGTATCACCCTCGTGAGCAACAACGCCGGTACGGATGCCTGCGGGCTTGGCATCCTGCTGCAGGCCCGTCAGGTGACGAAGATGGTGGGCTCCTATGTGGGCGAGAACAAGGAGTTTGAGCGTCAGTTCCTCTCCGGGGAGCTCGAAGTTGAGCTCTGTCCGCAGGGCACGCTCGCGGAGCGGATGCGCGCGGCGGGTGCGGGCATCCCGGCCTTCTATACGCCCACAGGCGTCGGAACGCAGCGCGCGGAGGGTCGAGAGACGAGAGCGTTTGGCGGTCGCACTTACCTGATGGAGACCGCGCTCCATGGAGACTTCGCCTTTGTGAAGGCTTGGAAGGGTGACACCCACGGCAACCTGGTGTTTCGAAAGACCGCCCGAAACTTCAACCCTCTGGTGGCCAAGGCGGCACGCGTGACCATTGCTGAGGTTGAAGAGCTGCTCCCAGCCGGCGAGCTTGATCCGGACGAGATTCATCTTCCGGGCATCTACGTCCAGCGGATCATTCGCGGTGAACACTATGAGAAATGGATCGAGCAGCGCACGGTCCGTAGTCGAGAGGAGGGCTGAGATGGGGCTCAACAGAGATCAGATTGCAGCACGGGTGGCGCAAGAGCTCGTGGACGGCAACTATGTGAACCTCGGCATCGGGATGCCCACCTTGGTGGCCAACCATGTGCCGGACGGCGTCGAGGTTGTGCTCCAGAGTGAGAACGGACTGCTGGGTATCGGCCCCTTTCCCTTCGAGGGCGAGGAAGACGCGGACCTCATCAATGCAGGTAAGCAGACCGTGACCACCGTCGCCGGCTCGTCGTTCTTTGACTCCTCGGAGAGCTTCGCGATGATTCGAGGGGGCCACATCGATCTCGCCATCTTGGGGGCGATGCAGGTGGCGGATAACGGCGATATCGCCAACTGGATGATCCCTGGAAAGATGGTGAAAGGAATGGGCGGCGCGATGGACTTGGTGAACGGGGCCAAGCGCGTGATTGTCACGATGGTCCAGTGCAGTCGTGATGGACAGTCCAAGCTCGTCGAACGATGCAGCCTTCCGCTCACGGGAGTGGGCTGCGTGACGATGGTGGTGACCGACTTAGCGGTCATGGACGTGACGGCGGAGGGATTCTACGTGCGGGAGCTGGCGGAGGGCGTCACACGAGACCAGTTCTCAAGCGCGTGCGGTGGTCGTCACGTGTTCGCGGCTGACCTCAAGACCATCACTGTTTCGGTCTGAACCAGCCTCGGATTCCGATGGTGCCGTTTCCGTGCAGTTCGACCTCTGGAAGCACACCTATCACCGGCGCCATTTCGATGAAGACATCGACAGGCTGGTCGAAGGTGATGGACACCCCAATGGGAACCCTTGCGCCCAGACCGGGACCCTCTGTCTTCTTGCCGATGTTCAAGGTCGGGCCTGCGCCCGCGTAGAGGTCGATGGATGCTGACGAATCGGGCACGTGCGTTGACCGCAGCGTGAGGAGGTAGTCCGCATGCAGGTGAATCGACCGATCCTTGATGCTCCAGCCAGCCATGGCCGCAAGCGTATGGATCTTGTGGGGTCTGTAGGCCAGCGCAATGCCACTCGGCTCCCCGACGCCGACGCCGACGCCGATGCCCTCGGGGGAGTCCGAGAACCGTGGCATTTCTTGGGCCAGGTCATTCATCGTCTCGGAGAGCCGATCGGAAGCCAAAGCCGAGGAAGGCAGCAAGAGCAGGAGCCATAGAGATCGCATGGCTGGAGATTAGCAGATACGACGTTCCAGTTGATCCGGTTGTCTTCAGGGGTAAAAGTTCATTGGCTGCCGAGTGATCATGGTCGGACCTTGTTGCCCCGTCAGCCAGCCGATGTCTGCGTCCTCAGGATCGGAGGTGTAGTTCCAGATCTCGAAGGCGCCGTCTTCGCCCAGGATTGAGGGGAAGCAGGTGTCACCCGCGCTGGGCAGGTCGAGGACAAAGCTCACCTCGAGAGTATCGTCATCCACATGCCACAGCGAGCAACGCTTGGGCGCCTGCCAGTAGGCCCCGCTGTACTGGAGAAAGCGCTCGTTGTGGGTATGTTCTTCAGGGTCGAGGCCGAGGTCGAAGCATCCGTCCTCCGTGACATTCCTCCGGGCGACAAGCCAGGCATGGCCACCGTGGGTGAACATCAGCGGAGAGTCGAACTTTCGGCAGTCGTGAACACAGGTCCATGCTCTGGGGGCATCGAGCGAAGCACGGCAGACCTTGGAGCCAAAGCCATCCGCATCTCCGGCCTCGTTGCGCATCACCGCGACCAGCGCATGGTCGGTGAGGACAAAGTCTGTCTCACTTCCTCCGCCCGTCCAGACGGTGTCGCCGGACCA
>CAZKOI010000301.1:0-4691 GCA_964554315.1 uncultured Enterobacterales bacterium
CCAATCGACACGTACCTCAAGACCCTCTCCTCCGGCCGCCCACCCCGACGCGACCACCCTATATATCTGATAACACCTTGGCCTCGGACCGTGTCGCGCTGTTAAGCCTACCTCACGCTCCCGTAGCTCAGCTGGATAGAGCATCGGCCTTCTAAGCCGAGGGTCGTTGGTTCGAGTCCAACCGGGGGCGCTTTTTCAAAGCGCACGCGGTTGGACTCGAAGGTCAAATCCGGCGCGAGCACTGCGAGTGCAAACCGCGCCGGACGCGCGGTTTAGGATTTGACCCGGCCCGAAAGCGAGGCCCCGGACGGGCCGAGCTGCAGGGCGACAGAAACGCGGGTCGACCGAAGGGAGACGCAGAACATCCCGGGGGCGCTTTTCAATCGCGCCCGGTTGGATGGGCGAAAGCCGAACGCTGTCAGGTCGTGCGGGCCCGCCGAGCGCGTGGTTCGGCTAGCCGACCTGACCGGCATTGTGGACCGCCGCGCAGCGGTTCAGCTCGCTCTGGATCTGCCAGAGATGCCAAGGAATCACGACGAGGTTCACATAGGGAATGAACCACCCCACGAAGCCGAGCCGCAGCGTCGAGGCGCTCGGGTTCTCGGGGAGGCCGAGCTTCTTGGCCACCTCATCCAAGCCCTCAATGAACTTCCAAATGTAGTACAGCAGCGCAATGCCGCAGGTGATGAGGTACATCAGCGTGATCTTGGACCGATTGAATCTCTCCTCCCCGAGCAGCTGGTTGAACTGCAAGGGCCAGGAGCTCCCGATGAGGAAGAACGGATACAATCCGCAGGTGCAGAAGTAGATGAGGACGAAAGGCACCCACTCTCGAGGCGTGACCGCACCGGTCTGAGACACCGCGCTGCCAGGCCGGGGGCTTGCAGCACCGGCGGACTGAACAGACGCAACCGACTGGGTAGCGCCACACGACGTACAGACATTGGTCGCGGGATCAACCGCCGCCTCACAAAACTCGCACCGTCCCATCTGGAAACCTCCGCGGCATCGCCTACTCTACAGAAAAAAATCGGCTCGGAGGTGTGTTTCTCTTTCTTCTGGTCGGAGTAGACTGCCCCCTCCCCTAGACTTCCCAAGAAGGCAGACCTGGTGTCGAGCTCTCCGTGTGAAATCACCATTCTGATGCCCTGCCTGAACGAGGCGGCCACCCTGGGGCGCTGCATCGAGAAGGCGCAGATCTGCATCAAGCGCATGGGCCTGGACGCCGAGATCCTCGTGGCTGACAACGGGTCCACCGACGCCTCCGTGGCCATCGCCGAGGCCGCCGGTGCCCGCGTGGTCCATGTCGAGACGAGGGGCTACGGTGCGGCGCTCTTCGCGGGTCTGAGTGCCGCGCGTGGTCGGGCCATCATCATGGGCGATGCGGACGACAGCTACGACTTTTCCCAGCTCGATGCCTTCGTGATGGCGCTTCGAGGAGGAGCCGATTTGGTCATGGGCAATCGCTTCTCTGGGGGAATTCGGCCCCAGGCGATGCCTTTCCTGAACCGATACCTCGGCAACCCCGTGCTCTCTGCGATCGGACGCCTCTTCTTTGACTGCCCTGCGAGGGACTTTCACTGTGGGCTTAGAGCGCTGACTCGCGAGGGCTTCGAGCGTCTCCAGCTAAAGACGACCGGCATGGAGTTTGCCTCAGAGATGGTCATCAAGGCCACGCTACAGGGCATGAACATTGTCGAGGTTCCGACCACACTGGACCCCGACGGCAGAGATCGACCGCCCCACCTCAGACCCTGGCGCGATGGCTGGCGACACCTGCGCTTTATGCTCCTGTACTGCCCTCGCTGGCTGTTCTTGTACCCAGGTCTCGCCATACTCGCGGTGGGCGCAAGCCTCGGAGCCTACCTCGTCCTTGAGACTCCAGCCGCGGTCTTGGGCTTGCCCGCCGTGCCGGCCATGCTGATCGCCATGGTGAGTGTGCTCATCGGCTTTCAGGCCGTCGCGTTTGGCTTCTGCGCTCGAATCTATGCCCTTGAGGAAGGGCTCCTGCCGGCCGACCCTTGGCTTCAGCGCCTGTTCCGGTTCTTCACGCTGGAGACCGGGCTCTTGGTCGGGATCGCAAGCATCGCCCTTGCCGTCATCGGCGCCTTCGCCGTCGCCCCAGTGCTGAGTGGTCCGGAGCTGGACCCGGAGTCGTTGCTCTGGGCGATGGCCTCTGCAGGAGCCGCGTGTCTCGGCGGGCAAGTTATCTTCACGAGCTTCCTGCTGAGCTTTATGGGTCTCGACAAGCGATAGAGGCAGCCCTGCACAACGAGACGTCGGTCTGACGACGACAGCGAGCCGTTCGGGCGTGCCCTCTCCGCTCACCATCATGGGATCGCCCCCAAAGAGTGGAGAAACAGGCTTCAGCCTCCCCGTTGACGTCCGATGGGGTCGCACACGCGCAGACTCACACGGATGACCCATGGCCCTACCCTCGCTCCCCGATGACTGGAACCTCGACCAAGATCTCCTCGTGCTGATGGGGGCGGGCGCCGAGAAGCAGCTGGAGTCCTGGCAGAAGCTAGGCCTCAAGCGAGGTCTGGCCATCGTCCCCGAGGGCACACCGTCCGAGTCCATTGAGGGCATCCCGGTCGCGCGTCGAGTCGAGGAGCTTCGTCCCTTTGTGTGGTCGAGCAACGTTCCCTTCCGCCGAATCTCGATGCGCTTGACTCACGCCGGCGGCATCGATCGCGACGCCGCGAGCAAGTGGCTGAGCACCCTGGGGACGCTGGCCCAGGAGCATCGGAGCTTTCACCAGACCCTGGCCAACCTCGGTCCCCTTTGGGCGGGCCACGCCCTCCAAAATGCGGCCCACATCGCAGCGAATCCGATGGTTGGAGACTTCGGTGTGCCCTTCCGAGGAAAGCCCATGATCGTCGTCGGCGCCGGGCCCTCGCTGGGCAAGAACATCCACGCGCTGAAGGCCGCACAAGGACGGGCTGTCATTGTCGCTGTACACCGTGCGCTGGAGTCGCTGCACCGAGCCGGCATCGTGCCCGATCTCACCATCGCCATCGAGCCACGCGATGTTCGACATCAGTTCGAGGATGTGGGCATCGAGCGCGTCGCGGCGTGCCTCATGTGTACCGCGGTCGACCCCAACCTCCAGGACCACGGCGCGCAGCGCACCATCTACTTCACGAGCCAAGCGCGTGAGCACTGGATTCTTGGGCCTCAGGATCACGATCACGAGGTCCTGAGCCTGGGCACGGTGTCGCACTCTGCGGTCAATCTGGGCAAGCGCTGGGGCTGCGACCCGATCATCATGGTGGGACAGGATCTGGCCTTCACGGATGGCGATGTCTACCACCGTGAGGGGGCCGATGGTAGCGCCCGAATTGAGCAAGGACCCGAGTCTGGCCAGTGGGTGCTGGCGGGCTTTGGTGCGGAGCTGTCAAAGACCCTTCAGGGTGTGGAGAAGGACTGGTTTAACGTCGTCGAGGTGCCCGCCGTGGGCGGTGGAACGGTCATGACCAGCACCAGCTTTGATGGGTTCCGAAGGACCCTCGAGGACATGGCCCGCGAGTGGGAGGGACAGGTCGAGCTCATCAACTGCACCGAGGGCGGCGCCGACATCGTCGGGTGGCGGAACGCCCGCTTAGCCGACACGGTCGCGGGACTGGGCCCGCTCGGCCTCGAGGTCGGACCGCACCTCGATGCGTGTCAAGACCCGTCCCGCGTGGCCCTGAGAGGACCCGCGATTGCCGAGAACGTCGCGGCATGCCGTGGACACCTTGAGGAGGTGGTGACGCTCTCGCGCGCCTGCGTGGACCTCATCGGCCGACTGCTCAAGAAGCCCAGTCCCAAGGTCATGCGAAAGCTAGAGCCCAAGGAGAACCGCCTCAAGGCCGTGTCCAAGCAGCTTCCTGCGCTCACCCTCTCGACCCACCACGACATCACGCTCATCGCGAGCCGAGCCAAGGGGCTGTCCGACATCAATGACTCTCTGCGCCTGAGCCTTGAGATGTACCGAACGATCCATCGACACGCCCGCGCCTTGCTATCCGGCCGCTACGCTGAAGAGTGCGTCTACTCCGCGCACGGGTGAGGATCCGCCAAGATCGCATCGTCTGCGTCCGCACGTTTCACCGACACAGAGACCCATAGACCGGCGAGGGACTGCGCCTGCTAGAGCTTATGCCGACACCGCTCAAAGTCTTCAAGTTGGGACGGTGCCCCATGACGGTTTCGGGCGACCTGGTGTCCCTCGGCTTGAAGCCGCTCGGCCTGACCAAAGACCCCGCCAGGAAATTTTGCGTTCAGGCGCCCCTTGCTCTTGATCACGCGCCAATAAGGAGCGACCTCGCGCCCCTCCGCCGCGTCAAGCTCCGCACACTCCGCGACCACCCGAAGAAAGATGCCCGTCGTCATGGGGCACGCCGTCGTCGTGCCCGCGTCCCGAGCGAGGCGGGCCACGAGGTCGGGCAGCGTGACGATCCGCCCGCTGGGCACCTCACGAACCACCGCGTCGCGAGTCAGACCCAATCGCGTGGCCAGCGAGGCCACCGTCTCGACGCGAAGTGTGTCGTTCACGTGAGAGTCTCCCGTTGGGCCAGGCTCGGGAATTGATCAGAACGTCATGGGCAGCGTACGCCTCGTCCCGGCAACCGACAACCTCGTGTGGACGCCGCTGGCCGCTCCTGACCGCTAGAAGCGGTGCTCGGCGTGCCGCGGCTCGCTGGCCTGGA
>CAZKOI010000302.1:0-4645 GCA_964554315.1 uncultured Enterobacterales bacterium
GACCGAGCGGAAGCGAAGAGGACGAGCCGAGCGAGGGCCCAGGTGCGGCTGTCATGCCGGCGACGGGTGAGGTCGTGATCACCGAGCTCATGATCCATCCCCGCGCGACCGACGATGCGCAGGGCGAGTGGGTCGAGATTCACAACGCCAGCAGCACGTGGATTGACCTCAGCGGAAGCATGCTTGCCGACCGGGGTGTCGACGGTGTCGAGATTGAGGCGGTCAGCGCAGGCTCGCTGGTTGTGGAGCCGGGCGGCTACCTGACGATCTGTGCGGAGGCAGACTTCTGGGACAACGGCGGCGTGACCTGTGACGGAACCTTCTTCTACCGCACGCTTGGCGGCGGGTTCGCGCTGTCGAACATCGAGGACGAGGTGAAGCTCATCTCCGCAGGGGGCTGGTTGCTGGACGAGGTTCGCTACAACGAGGGCTTCTCGGTCGAGGGAGAGGCGCTAGGGCTCGACCCCGACATGCTCACCGTCTCGGCGAACGACGTCATGGGCAACTGGTGCGAGCAGACATCGATGCTCTCGTTTGGGGACGGCGGTACGCCGGGGGAGCCCAACGATCCTTGCTACTGAGCAGCGTGAGGTGCTGCGATGATGCCGTGGATTGAGACGGTCTGCTCGACCGAGTTTTTGTGGGCTTGGATTGCGCTGGCTGTGGTGACGGCCGCTGCGCTCACCCGAACGACCGCACCTTATGGTCGCCACGGTCGCGCGGGATGGGGCCCCACCGTTGGGCCTCGAGCGGCATGGTTCTGGATGGAGATATCCGCGCTTGTGGGCATCGGGGCATGTGTCGCGGCGTCGGATACGCTGACGCCCCACTCGGTGCTGGTCGCGTCGATCTACGGCGGTCACTACGTCTACCGCAGCCTGATCTATCCCATGCTCTCCCCGCCATCGGCGGCTCGTGCGAGCATCTGGGTGGTGGTCATGGCCTTTGCCTTCAATGTCGTGAACAGCTCTGTTCTGGGGGGCTGGGGGGTCCTCCTGTGGCCCGAATTGGGGCTAATGCTGTCGGATGCTGTGGGGCTGGTTCTGGTGGTCCTAGGCTTCACCGTCCACTTCACGGCCGACGCGCACCTTCGGGGCCTTCGCGTCAACCATGGGCCGGGGTACCACATCCCCCAGGGTGGGCTCTATCGCTGGGTGAGCTGCCCCAATTACCTCGGCGAGCTCATCCAGTGGCTGGGCCTCGCGGTCGTCATGGACGCGCTGGCGGGCTGGACCTTCTTCATCTGGACGGCGGCCAACCTTCTTCCTCGGGCGGTTCAGCACCATCGGTGGTACATCCATCGGTTCCAGGACTATCCCAGTGACCGTAAGGCGGTGATTCCGGGCCTTCTTTGATGACGAGCGCCGCGCGTGTCGACTCGGTCAAGTGGACCTTTGGATCCCTGGGGTTACGCCTTCTCTGAGGAGGCGTCTGTGCAGCAATACCTGGACTTGCTCGAGCATGTTCTGACCCACGGCAGGCCGCGGGAAGACCGCACCGGAACCGGAACCATCGGCGTCTTTGGCCACCAGATGCGGTTTGACCTGGCCGAGGGGTTTCCGCTCCTGACCACCAAGAAGCTGCACCTCCGCTCGATCATCCATGAGCTCCTTTGGTTTCTCTCCGGAGACACGCACGTCGCTGCCCTGCAGGCCAACAATGTGCGCATATGGAACGAGTGGGCGACGCCCGAGCAGACGGCGCGCTTCGGGCGGAGTGAGGGTGACTTGGGCCCTGTCTACGGGCATCAGTGGCGTAACTTTGGTGCCACGGTGGGCTCCGATGGGCGCTACCAAGACGACGGCGTCGACCAGATACAGGGGGTGCTCGATGCCATCCTCAACAACCCCTTCTCACGTCGCATCATCGTGACAGGCTGGAACCCGAAGGAGGCGAACCAGGTGGCACTTCCTCCGTGTCACACCCTCTTTCAGTTCTATGTCTCAGAGGGCCGCTTGAGCTGCCAGCTCTATCAGCGAAGCGCAGACATCTTCTTGGGTGTGCCGTTCAATATTGCCAGCTACAGCCTCCTCGTCCTCATGATTGCCCAGGTGACAGGGCTCCAGCCCGGCGAGTTCGTGCACACGATGGGGGATGCTCATCTTTACAGCGACCACCTCGAGCAGGCGCGGCTTCAGCTCACTCGGGCGCCGAGACCCGCACCGAAGATGACGCTAAATCCGGAGGTGAAAGACCTGTTTTCGTTTCGCTTTGAGGACTTCACCCTCAGCGAATACGACCCGCACCCTCACATCAAGGCCCAGGTGAGCGTGTGAGGACGCCGCTTGCACTCGTGGTGGCGATGACCCCGGACCGTGTGATCGGACTGAATGGCGACTTGCCCTGGCACATCCCCGAAGATCTCAAGCACTTTCGGCGGGTGACGATGGGGCATGCCATCATCATGGGCCGCGTGACCCATGAGTCCATCGGACGACCCCTGCCGGGCCGCCAGAACATCGTCATTACCCGGCAGGATGGCGCCCACTTCGATGGCTGCCAGGTCGCAGGTTCACTCGACGAGGCTCTGAAGCTTGCCCGAGAGGCTGGCGATGATGAGCCTCGGGTGGTGGGTGGCGGAGCCATCTATGCGCTGGCGCTGCCGCTCGCGACCAAGCTATTCCTCTCGGAGGTCGACATGGACGTCAGCGGTGACACCTACTTTCCTGAGATCGACCCCGGGGAGTGGACGGAGGTGGACCGACGAGAGGGACAAGGCGTAGTCTATAGGACCATGGAGCGAACATGAAGCAGACCCTATTGTTGGCCAGCAGTGGTGTGCTGATGGGCCTCCTCACGAGCTTGGTGGGTCTGCCTGGAATGGTCGAGGTGTCGGCGTGGGCGGCGCTCTATCTGGTGTGGTTGGTCTACGGCATCAAGGCTCGAGTGGCCTCGCCCCTGCGCGCTATGGCCTTTGCCTCCACGCTTGCAGGCTTGCTGTGTGGCTCCACTCAAGTGATCCTCATGGAGCAATACAAGCTCAACAACGCCTGGTACGCCTCTGAGTTTCAGACCAGCAGCGTGTCAGAGCTCTCGACCGCGTTCTTGGTGCAAGGCATCATCGCCGGTCTTGTCATGGGACTGATTGTGGGCGGCCTGGTTCGATGGAGGCTGCTCAGCGAACAGCCTTGAACCCGGTCTCATCGATGATTTGAGCCACCTCGGATGCGGAGAGAGAGCCCTGTACCGTCGCTTGACCAGGCTCGAGAGAGACCGAGGCCAGGGTGATGCCCTCCGCCCCCTGGAGCGTTCGCTCAAGGCGGGACACACAGCCACCACAGGTCATCCCCTCGACGCGAAGAACGACCTGGGCCTCCGCGGAGCTGGCCATTCGGCGGGCGTTTAACGTCCGTCGGAGGTCGGCGAGGGCATAGCGCACCAGCAGCGCCACCAGCAGCCATGCCGAGCCTGTCGCCCACCAGGTGGCGTGGTCGCCGTGGTGGTGGGCAGCGGAGATCGTCGTCGAGAAGAGCGCGTCAAAGAGCATGCCCAGCCCGACGGAGCCCGCGACAATGGTGACGAGGTAGATGGCGAGAATTCGGGCGCCAAACGCCCTCTTGATGGCGCCCATCGTGGCGATATTGCTCGCGGGTCCTGCCATGAGAAAGACCAGTGCAGCGCCTGTGGGCATGCCGCCGGCAACCAAAGAGGCAGCAATGGGCACCGATGCGGTCGCGCAGACATACAGCGGCAGACTCACCAAGAGGACGGCGACCATGGTCCCGATGGCACCCCAGGCGGACCACCCCGTCAGGCCCTCCGCGGGTAGAAAGGTGGTGATGGCCGCGCTGGCGAGCACGCCAAAGGCGAGCCAGCCCCAGATGCTCTGGATCAGGTCCTCCGCGTGAGCGATCCCTGCCGAGAGACGACCCCCCCCCTCGGTTGCGTCGGCGTGGGTGTCACCGCCATCCCACGGCTGACGAGGCCCGCCCAGCTGCTCTGTCAGCCAGCCTCCGACCATGCCTGTCACGCCGGCGGCAAGGACCTTGAACACAGCAAAAGGCCAGCCAAGGAAGGCCGCGGATACGAGAACCGAGTCCACGCCGGTCTGGGGCGTCGAGATCAGAAATCCAACGGATGCGGCATCGGACGCGCCGTCCTTCTTCAGCCCGAGGCCTGCGGGAATCACGCCGCAGGAGCACAGCGGCAGCGGCACGCCCAGAGCCACGGCCTTGGCGATGCTTCCCCGCCCCGTCAGGTGTCGCTTGACGAAGTCGTCGGGCAGGAAGACATGCACGAGTCCGCTGACCGCGGCGCCCAGAAGAAGCCAGGGAGCCAGCTCCAGCATCACGCTCCAGACATTTCCGATGAAGAGGTCGATCATCGTGCGCTGAAGCCCCCGTAGCGACTAAAGACATCCAAGAGGTCATCGATGGCCGCCTGGCGAGTGTCCGCGTCGCCGTGGACGAACGCATCGGAGACACAGGACTCGATGTGTTCGCTGAGGACGAGTCCTCCGATCTTGCTCAGCGCACCCTGAATGGCGGAGATCTGAACCAAGATGTCCACACAGTCCTTGTCCTCATCGATCATCCGACCGACCGCCTTGAGCTGGCCCTCGGCTCGACGCAGGCGAGCCAAGAGCTTCTTTTTGTCGTTATCGGGCAGAGACAAGATACCCCCTAGGGGTACCATTTTATACCCC
>CAZKOI010000303.1:0-4622 GCA_964554315.1 uncultured Enterobacterales bacterium
AGAAGGCGGGCCCGCAGACCCCGGCCGTCGCCGGTTCGTTCATCGCCGGCACGCTCAAGGGTCTCCAAGCCAGCCACGACCAGAAGGTCATCCATCGCGACATCAAGCCCGACAACATGCTCCTGACCCGTGACGGCCGCGTCAAGCTGACCGACTTCGGTATCGCCCAGATCGTGAACACCAACCACTTCACGAGGACGGGCGCATCGATGGGCACGCTGGCCTACATGCCACCCGAGCAGCGCGTCAGCGCGAAGAACCTCGACCGGACCGCAGACCTCTACGCGGCCGGTGCCTCGCTGTACGCCATCCTGACGGGAAAAGAGCCCTTCGACCTCTATAACGAGGCCCTCCATGATCGCATCTTCGAGGGGGTGGACGACCCTCTCCGAGAGCTCATCATCAAGTCCTGCCAGTATGAGCCGTTGGACCGCTTCGCGTCGGCCAGCTCCATGCTCTCTGCCCTTGAGCGTACGCTGCTTGACATGGGGGTCAACATTTCGGAGACGGTTGAGCTTGACTCGGCCTACTTGGCCGACGGTAAGGCCATGGAGGACAAGGACGAAGTCTTCAACACGCAGTTCAGCCACTTCGAGGACGAGGAACCGGTCCCAATGGGCGACCCTGCGGACCTTCCTGAACCTCCGGGCGCCGCGCCATCATCGGTCGGTGCGGACGCGAACACGCCAGCCGCGCCACCCCCGCCGGCCGCGCCTCCAACCAACGAATCCTCAAACACTCCCAATCCGATGTTCACCAACCACGACTGGTTCGATGGGGACTCGGAAGAGTCCGAAGACGAGGCGGAGGCTGTCGCCCCACCGCAAGCTGATCCGGTCCTTCACATTCCCGCGAATGATGGCAACTCTTTCCTCTACGAGGGGCCTGAAGAGCCGGCTGAGAAGGCCGACACCGAAACGAAGAAGAAGTCGCCCGTTCTGTGGGTCGCTCTCGCCGCGGTCGCAGCAGCCGTGGCCGCAGGTGTTTTTGTGCTGGGCGGACCCGGCGACAAGGCGGAGGGCCTCGACAGCCCCCCCACCCCTGCCGTTGCCCCTCCGAGTGGTCTCGCTGAACCGTCCGCTCCCTCGAACGACGCCAAAGAGCCTTCGCTGGCTGAGGCAGCCGCCAAGGACGAGGCTGAAGAGAAGGCCCGGGCAGCCGCCGAGGCCGAGACCCTTGCACAGGCCGCAAGAGAGGCCAGGGTGCGAGACGTGAAGTCCATGAAGGCATCCAAAGCACGCACGTCCGTTGAGGCAGCCGCCAAGGACGAGGCGAAGACGGCTGCGACGAAACCCGTAGCGGCACCCGTGGCGACACCCCCACCGCCGCCCGAGCCCGCTAGAGCGCCCGCGCCCCCCGCCGAGGAAGCGCCGGCTGCGCCCGCATCGCTGTCCGTTCGAACGATCCCCCAGTCGGCCATCATCGTCAATGGAAGCGAGGTCGCGTTTGGCGTGCTTCGAGCGCACACCTTGTCCCCGGGGTCGCACCAGCTCGAATTCCGCACCAGAGATGGTCGAAACCACAAGCGAACCATCACCGTGAAGGCGAAGCAGAAAGCCATGGTCTGCTACAACTTCGACCAAGAGGGCGGACCCGGAGACTGTCGGCGCTGAGTCGTGCTAGCCTACCAAGAGAGGAACTGAACGATGATCGCCGTCTTGCTCGCACTCACAGCCCAGGCATCGACCGTGGTGTTGCACGCAGGGGGCGAAACCGAAGCGCTTCGAGCCGAGGTGGTCAAGCACCTGCCCGACCCAACCGCCGACTTGACCTTCATGCCCATGGGGCCGAGCGACGACCCTGCCGTCGCATCTTGGGGCGATGCGACGACGATACAGCCCTGTACGACCCAGCCTCAATCCCCTGAAGAACTGAAGGCCGCTCTAACCAAGGCCGAGGGCCACCTCCTCTATCTTGAGCTTGATCAGGCGTCGGGACAACTTGAGGCCGCCCGGGCGAGCCTGGCCTGCACCCAGGGCCTCATTGACCACAGCGCCGCGGCACAGCTTGGCCTCCTTCTCGGCGTTCTGGCTGTTGAGAACGGCGACAAAGCGACGGCCTTCGACCAGTTCTCCTTGGCCGTAAGGTTCGATCCCGATGTCGCGTGGAACAGTCAGTTCGCCCCTGCTGGAGAACGCGTGCTCACCGCGGCAAGACAAGAGTTCTTGACGTCATCCAAGACGCCGGTTCAGCTCCTCCCCGCGGTCACGCCTCCTTTCGAGGTCGCCGTGAATGGGAAAATCCTCGAGGGCTCCGTGACCGAGCTTCAGCTCGCTGAGGGGCCCAACTGGATCCAGTTGAAGACCGGCGAGAGCTTGTCGGGGATGATGCTCAGCCTCCAGCCCGCAGCAGCCCGGCACAAGCTCTACCTGCCCAAGGCCCTTCAGCCGTCGGTGCTTGGTCTCGTGGAGTCCGAGGCCGGTCGCGAGGACCTCGCCGATCTCGTCCAGCAGATGGTCCCCGTCGGAACCCCTGTTTACTTAGCGCATGACGAACAACTCTGGCGTACCGCATCGGGTGTTCGGGTCTGGGAGAATCTGGTCGGTGGACCGCCCCCCTCTTCAACGGGCGGCTGGACCACCACACAGTGGGTCCTCGCCGGTGCAGGGACCGCTGTGGCCATCACGGGAGCCGTCGTGGCCCTCTCCGCCAGCAGTGCGCTGGATAGCAAGCGAGAGTCCCTCTTCACCGCCGCCGCCTCGGGTGACCTTGAAGCCGCACGCCGACTGCAGGGAGAGCATGATTCTCTCAGGAGCAGGAGGGCCGTTGGCTACACCCTGACCGGCCTCGGAGGCGTCATGGCAATAAGCGGCGTGTTGCTCCAGATGGAGATTCCGCTCGGTGGTAAGGCAAAGGAGCGTGCCCAGTGACCGTCTTCATGTGGCTCACGCTTGCTTGCGTCGGTGGCAGCCTCAAAGCTCCCGTCATCACAGCGCCCGAGGAAGTCCCTCCCGTCGGAGAATTCACGGTAGAGGTCTCCGCAGAGTCGGACGCAACCTTGTCCTACTGGTGGCTTCTGGACGGCGCGCCGCAGGACGCCTTCACAGGACCGACCGTGTCGACCACGGAGCCCGTTGAAGGCGAGGTCTGGACGGTCGTCGTGGTTCAAGAAGTCGGGGACCGTGTGAGCCCCCCGGGGTCGGCCGATATCCGCATTGTCGCAGAGGGTGTCGCTGATACCGATGCGGACGCGGACGCTGACGGTGGGACCGACTCCGGCGGACCCATCGACGCCGATGCCGATGCCGATGCCGATGCCGACGGTGGGACCGACTCTGGCGGACCCATCGACGCCGATGCCGATGCCGACGGCGGGACCGACGCCGGCGAACCCATAGACGCCGATGTCGATGTCGACGGCGGGCCGGTTGATCTCGATGTCGATGCCGATGCGGACGCCGATGCGGACGCCGATGCCGATGCGGACGCCGATGCCGACGGTGGGACCGACTCCGGCGGACCCATAGACGCCGATGTCGATGCCGACGGCGGGCCGATTGACCTCGATGTTGATTCCGACGGTGGACCAGTTGACCTCGATGTTGATTCCGACGGTGGACCGGTTGACCTCGATCTCGACGGCGGGCCGATTGATGTCGATGTCGACGGCGGACCGATTGATGTTGACGTCGATGCCGACGGCGGGCCGATTGACGTCGATGTCGACGGCGGACCTTGCGAACCCGGTATGGCACCCGCGTGCCCCGTGGAGCAGTGCAGCGACCTCCCAGCGGACGCCCTCCCGGGAGTCTTCTGGTTCGCGGCAGACAGTGGCCTGTCCGCGCCTTTCAAGGCCCGGTGCACAACCTTCGACGACTCGGCCGATCCCGCCGCACCCTGGATTCAGGTCATCACGCTCAATCATGAGCCCTCTTGGTCTCTACCTGACGACTCCTTCGATTCGGTGGCCAGTGCGTGGTCAGCGCCCTGTGATGAATACCCCGTGGGCACAGGCGCCAAGGCCCAGGGAGAGTGGGACAGCAGCACCGGCTTCGCCGACCCTGGGATCAACCCCGCTGCCTGCACTCAGCAAGTGCGTGCGGTTCGCATCTGTCCCCACAATCTCGGCGAAGGCTCCTTTCCTTGCTACGAAACCGGCCTGCTCTCTCCGGGCGATGCTCCACCGTCTCTTCGCAACATCTGGACAGGTGCGCTGTCGATGTCCCTGCCGACCCTGTCAGGCAGCTGGCCTGGGGGAGGCGGTGACTTTGTCGCAGACTTCTGCGACGCGGACGGATCAGGATCGGAGCTGCATGACATCGACTGGAGCGTCGGCGCGTCGTGGGAGACGGCTCGGGTGGGCTTCAGCTTTGCCGCGAGCAGCACCGGCAAGACATACTATTTCGGCGCCGGTCTACCCGCCTCGGTCTGGGATTGCCCCGGATGCGGCCATGCAGGCCTCACAGCGTCCGCCTCGCCCTTGAGCGGCTCTGGAGTCGAGCACTGTCGTGGTGCCCTCGATGTCTGGGTCCGCTGATACCGCCGAGCGAGCGTGACCCTGGCTGAGATACGCTCTCCTCGCTGCTCTTGAGGGCCTACGAACGGACAGGACCTCCTCGTTCAATTGTTGATCAGTTAAGCTCTTGGTTGAGGACAATTCGCTTGAGCACCGCGCCCAAGAA
>CAZKOI010000304.1:0-4597 GCA_964554315.1 uncultured Enterobacterales bacterium
CCAACGTCACGGATACGGGTCGAGACTCAGCTGGTACTCGGCAAGGATGGTGTTGACCGCCTTGATGTACCGCTCCTCCGCTAGGCTCACCGCCACGTTGTCGGCTTGAGCGCGTGCGAACCCGTCGAGATCATTGCCCGCCCAGGCCGCCGCCGCCTTGGTGTAGGTGTCGGCTCGCAGGCTCCAAGCCCGCTCGATGCCGCCATGAATCTGCTCAAGCGCTTCCGAACTCGGCTGGATCGCGTCGACCTCCGACGCCAACCGCACCGCCCTGGGCAAGATGCGTGACTTGAACCGCTCGGCGACGTCGTGAGCCAAGAGCTCTTTCTTCTTTAGTCCGGTGGCGACATCCAAGAATTCGCTCGTGATGAACTTGTTCTCCACAAACAGGGCCTGCATCTCCGTGGTGTAGGCCACCGCAGCCTTCTCCCGGGCATCGGGACCGCAGCTGCTGAGGGTGAAGATGCTGAGCGCTATGAACATCGGAGGTCTCAGGGGGTTAGGGCTTGGGCTCTTAGGGTATCTCGTCGATGCGACATCTGGAACAATCGTTGATCCGAACACGCGGTCTGCTCCGGCGTGCGTGGTCCCGTGCGGGCGTCACCGACCCTGAACTCGTCGCGCCAAGTCGGCTGGTATTGCGTCTTGATGATGCCGATCTACCGGGTGCCATGGGCTCGGGCAAGCCGCTTACCCGGCACGAGTGGCACCAAGCCATCGCCGATGTGGTGGCGTGGATCGGGCCGGTGCCAGTCACGCTCATCGCGACCCACTGTGCGGACGATGTGGAGGTCGCCGAGCTGGTGCGATTCGCCCACAGGCTCGAGTGTCCTACCCGCTTGGTGACGGACGGGACGGGAATCGACTCCGCAGTTGCGGCGCACCTCCTGACCTGCGGCCTTGGCTCTATCCGGCTCTTGGTGGGCGGTGTTTCGGAGCTCGTCCAGCGCCAGACGGTGGGCAACGCCGCCGTTGAGGCGACCGGTGCACTCGCCGCCCTCCATGCGGCGCGGGTTGAGGCCGGCGCCTCGCTCGACATCGAGATCGCCATACCGTGGGTACAGGGAGTCACTCTCGAGCTCACGGCGGTCATTGGCTGGGCCCGCCAGGCTGGAGCCGATGGCTTCCGCGTCATTGCGCCCTACCGAGCGGAGAACCTCCCGGCCGACCCGGAGCTGCTAGACGGCATCCTGGACGACTACGGTGCGTTCTGTCGGAACTCCGCCACCAGCATCGACGAGCTGCACGCGATGGTCGCTCACCAGGACGGTGCGCCCGGCATCGACAGACAGCACAGTCGGCGTCGTCTCCGCTGCCCTGTTGGTGGCCAGCGGCTGGTCATCGGCGCGCGCCGTTCGGTCTACAGCTGCCCCTTCCATGCACCCATCGGAGCGCTTGATGGGGCGCTGGGCCCGGTCTGGCAGGGCGCAGGCTCGCATCTTCAGGCCATCGCGTCGTGCTCACGGGCGTGCATGCACCCGGAGCTCGCTCCCCAACCCCTCATTGGATGAACCATGCGCATTCCTCTCGACAAGATCCACGAGTCCGGACTGCCCGTGACCGGTACGCCGAGCGACCGCTGGGTCACCGAGGCCGTCAAGACGGTGCGCGGTACCCCGGGTGAGCCCACCCAAGACCCGCACGAGGAGGAAGGGGCGGAGGAGGCTGCGATTCACTTGACGCTCGTTCGCCGCCGCGACCAGGTCGAAGTCTCGGGTGACATCGCCGTTCGCCTTCGATGCGCCTGCGATCGCTGCGGAGAGTCGGTCTGGCTGGCGATCTCGGGGGCGGTCAATCAACTCTACAAGCCACCCGAGACGGGCGAGTTCGAGGCCGATCACGATCTGGTCTCGAGTGAGATGGATGTGGGTTGGCACGATGGTCAGGCCATCGACTTAGAGGACGTTCTCACGGAGGCGCTCGCGCTCGTAGGCCCCGATCGCGTTCGGTGTGATGATGATGGTGTGACGAGGATAACTGGCGAAGGACCTTGCAAATTGCCCGATTCCGCGCTTGAAGGCGGGCCGTCACGCCCCAATCCCTTTGCAGCATTGAAGCTGTCGTAATAAGCGGGCGGGTCCCGAGGCTGGGTCATCCAGCGTCGCAAACGAAACAGGTGAAATCATGGCCGTTCCAAAGAAGCGTACATCAAAGAGCCGGAAGGGCATGCGTCGTTCCCATGACGCACTGCAGTTCAAGGCTGCGGTCCAAGTTTGCCCCGACTGCGGTGAGATGAAGCTGTACCACCACGTGTGTGAGTCCTGCGGCAACTACCGCGGCGAGCAGGTGGTCGAGGTCGAGTAGCCCCTAGGGCGACCGAAATGACCATGCGTCCCATTGCGCTGGATGCGATGGGCGGAGACAACGCCCCCGCCGCGATTGTGGCTGGGGCGTGTCGTGCTGTCCGGGCGGGCATTCCTGTGGTCCTGGTGGGCGACGAGGCGGTCCTGAAGCCGCTCATACCGAAGGGGATCCAGGTCGAGATGGTCCATGCCTCCGAGGCGATAGGCATGGACGAGTCGCCGAGCGCTGCGGTCCGCGCGAAGAAGGACGCCAGCATTCGCGTGGCCAATCGCCTGGTGGCGGAGGGACGCGCGAGCGCAGTCGTGGGCTTTGGCAACACGGGCGGACTCATGGCGGCCGCGCTCATGGAGCTGGGCCGCATCGAGGGCGTGGAGCGCCCTGCCGTCATCACCACGCTGCCGCGCTCGGACGGGGGGCAGTTGGTCTTGCTGGATCTGGGTGCCAATGTGGACTGTCGACCGAGCCATCTGGGACAGTTCGCGGTGATGGGCCACGTCTTCGCGCAAGACGTGCTGCACATCGAGCGCCCACGGGTCGGTCTGTTGTCCAACGGTGAGGAGGAGGGCAAGGGCAACGAACAGGTTCGGGCAGCGATGCCCGTCTTGGCCGCCATGCCCATCCAATTTGTCGGCCCCGTCGAGCCTAATTTCGCGCTCCATGGTGGGTGCGAGGTGGTGGTCTGCGATGGCTTTGTGGGCAACATCATGCTCAAGAGCGTTGAGGCCGCGATCGGCGTGGCGGGCAAGGTCCTCAAAGAGGAGATTCTTCGGCGGCCCGATGCAAAGCTGGGGGCTCGGCTGCTTCGGGGTGCGCTTCAGCGGTACCGCAAGCGGACCTCGGCGAGCGGCGTGGGTGGAGCGTTCTTGCTCGGGGTCAACGGAACGGTCTTGGTCGGGCACGGCGCCGCGGACGCAGCGGCTGTGCTCTCGGCGATTCAGCGGGCGCACGGTGCGGCCCAAGAGGGGCTCACGGAGCACATTGGCCAGGTCATCAGCACGGCGCTGATGGATGCCACCCAAGATGACACCTGATTGAACCTTTGCGAGCGTCTCCCAGCGAGATATGGTGCCAGCCTTACCGCTGAACGGTGATTCAGGAGCGTCCCAATGACCAGCAAAGAAGAAATCGTTGGAAAGGTTCAAGACCTCATCTCACAGAGCCTCGGCGTGAGCCCGGACGAGATTGTGCCCAGCGCGTCTTTCATTGACGATCTGGGGGCCGACAGCCTCGACATCGTCGAGCTGGTGATGCTCATTGAGAAGGAGTTCGACATCGAAATCCCGGATGAGGATGCCGAGAAGATCTCGACGGTTCAGCACGCCATCGACTACATCAACGATCACCTGGACTGAGTCCCCGCTGGGGACCCCAAGGGAGAGACCCGTGCGGAGGGTCGTCGTCACAGGGTTGGGAACCATCAACCCGTGTGGCCACAACACAGAGACCACGTGGAGCGCCGTCACTGAGGGTCGCTCGGGGATTGGTCTGATTACGGCCTTCGACGCCTCAGACTGGCCTGTGCGCATCGCCGGCGAGGTGAAAGGCTTCGATCCCCTGGCCTCGCTTGGTCGGCGAGCGGCGAAGCGCATGGATCGCTTCATGCAGTTCGCCATGGTCGCGGCGATGGAGGCGCTTGACGATGCGGGTCTTGAGCCCGGTGAAGACGGCCTGGGCGATCGCGCAGGCGTCTATGTGGGCTCGGGCATCGGTGGAATCGCGGAGCTGGTCGATGGCTCCGAGAAGATGGCCGATCAAGGGGTCAAGGGGCTGAGTCCGTTCTTCATTCCGAGGGTGCTCACCAACCTCGCCGCGGGACACATCGCCATGGCCACTGGGGCTCGCGGGCCCAGCCTCTGCGTGAGCACCGCGTGTGCGACGGGCAATCACAGCATCGGCGAGGCGCTTCGCGTCATTCGGTCCGGAGAGGCCGACTTGGTCCTCGCTGGGGGCTCGGAGGCCTCCATACTGCCGATGGGATTGGGTGGCTTCATGGTGATGAAGGCCCTCTCCAAGAGCAACGACGACCCGCAGGCCGCGAGCCGTCCCTTCGATGAAGCCCGCGACGGCTTTGTGATGGGCGAGGGCGCCGGCGTGGTGGTCCTCGAGGAGCTGGAGCACGCCCGGGCGCGAGGCGCGCAGATCTACTGCGAGGTATCCGGCTACGGACTGACCAATGACGCCTTCCACATCACCCAGCCACCACCCGGCCACGCGGGCGCTGTCCGTTGCATGCAGGCGGCGCTCGACGACGCAAGGGTGAGCCCAGACCAGGTCGACTACATCAACGCCCACG
>CAZKOI010000305.1:0-4593 GCA_964554315.1 uncultured Enterobacterales bacterium
GGCGTGGAGGCGGCTCGGGCAGCGAGCGGGGGACTTCGCGGGCAGCGGGACATCCTCGAGGCGCCCGGAGGCCTGATCGAGAGCTCGAGCTGGGTGCCCCTTCCCCACGCATTCAGTGGTCTGGGCACGGCATGGCTGACATCGACACTGAGCTTTCCTCGATGGCCAGGACCGCCGGCCTTCCATGCCGCGCTTGACGGCATCCAGGAGATCTTGGATCGCCACATCAAGGCCGCTGACAAGCGCCTGCGGGGAGACCAAGTATCAGGCATCAAGGTGACGCTCACAGCGCCCGCATTAGCGCTGGAGAGCTGGAGTTCTCGTCGAGGCTTGATCACCCACACCGGGCTTGCCCACAGCCTCAAGCATGCCATCGGAGCGCTCATTGTCGACCATGAGCTTGGCGCGAGTCAGCTCAGTGGGGAGCGCTGGGCGGAGCGACGAGAGCAGTACGGCGACATCGCCCGACTTGTGAAGGTTGAGCACGACATCGACCTCACGATGGAGCTGATTTCGTCGGCGCTTAGCACTGCGTCGCCCCTGTTCAGTGGCTTGACGGAGCGGGAGTTCCGTGAGCTGGCTTCGAGGGCTGAGCTTCGTCAGATTGGGTGGCCAGACATGAGGCTCGCACACGTGAGGTCGATCGCAGCGCATCGTCCCGATCGGTGGCTCCGCATGGTCCGCTACGCCTCGCATGATCTGGCACAGGCTCGGCTCGACGACTGGCAGCTCAAGTTGGGGGCGGGTGTCGAGGTGTCGACGACACGGGGAGGAAAGTGGCCCGATCGCCGCGTCACGGCTGTCGGGGGGCCCTCGACGCCACTCCAAGACATCATCGGAAGAGTCTCCACGTCCTTCGCTAACGGGAACGCCGAGCGCTTGGCGCATGCTCGAATGCTCTTCGAGGCCAGCCCGGTGCAGCCCATGATGCCGCACGTGGAGAGGCTGCTGGCCTGAGGCGTCATTCAGGTGTAGGAGTCTTGACGGAGGAGGTGCCTCCGACCTTAGACCCTCAGACATGGAGGAATGACGATGCCCACCAGCTTCCCACCTTGGACCGAAGAACACGACATGATTCGGCGGACGGTTCGACAGTTCACGGACGAGCGACTCTACCCGCACCGTGCGGAGTGGGATGAGGCGAGGCACTGGCCGGCACGTGAAATCTTTAAGGAAATGGCGGACCTCGGGCTACTCGGCATCAAGGTTGACCCGGCCTACGACGGCGCCGGCCTGGACTGGTGGGCGAACGTGGCCTTCATTGAGGAGTTGGGCTGGTGCCGGAACGCAGGAGTCGTGATGTCCATTCTGGTCAACACCGAGTTTGCAACCGGTGTGATCGCGGAGATTGGGACGGAAGAGCAAAAACAGGAGTTCCTAGCCCCCGTGGTGCGCGGCGAGAAGATAGCCGCCTTGGGCGTGAGTGAGCCCGGCTGCGGGTCTGACGTTTCTGCGATTCAGACCACGGCGAAGGAAGACGGCGATGACTTCGTGATCAACGGGTCAAAGACATTCATCACCAACGCATCGTTCGCCGACTACATCACCCTCGCGGTGAGAACCGGTGAGGAGGGGTACGGCGGCATTTCATTGGTGCTCTTTCCGACCAACACGCCAGGGTTTTCGGTCGGCCGCAAGCTCGACAAGCTTGGAACACGTTCGGTGGACTCGAGCGAGATTCACTTTGATAACTGCCGGATTCCAAAGCGAAATTTGCTCGGTATCTTGAACGGCGGGTTCATCCACATCATGCAGAACTTCCAAGGGGAGCGCCTCTGCGGTGCGCTGATGGCCGTGCAGGGGATGGATATCGCCCTAAAGGATGCAATCGCCTACGGAAACGAGCGGATGGCTTTCCAGCGGCCCATCACCAAGTTTCAGGTTTGGCGTCACAAATTCGCGGATCACCTCACGGCTATTCAGGCGGCGAGGATGCTGACGTATCATGCGGTAGACAAGATCAACTCTGGTGACGACCCAACCCTCGAGGTGTCGATGGCGAAGCTGTACGCCGCAGACCTCGCCCAGACAGTCGTCTATGACTGCCTTCAGTTCCACGGCGGCTATGGTTTCATCGAGGAGTATGACATCGCGCGCACGTTTCGCGACATGCGCCTTTTGCCCATTGGTGGCGGCACATCCGAGGTCATGAAGGAAATCATCTCGAAGTACTCCGGGTTGTAGAAAGTCGTTTCAAACCATTCACTTATGGTATTTCCTGGCGTGGCCTTAGCGGGTGTTCGGCGCCGGCGGATCTCGGGGGTTGATTTATGGGGTAGGATCGGGGCTCATCACAGGAGCGAACCCCGATGTCGGATAGCGAGCGCATTGGCGAACTGCTGGTCAAAGAAAACCTCATTACCCCCCTGCAGCTGAAGAACGCGGTGACCGCGCAGCGGTCTTCTGGGGGACGCCTCGGGCACGAACTCACCAAGCTCGGCTACATCGAAGAGAACGAGCTGATAGCGTTCCTCTCGAAGCAGTACAGCGTACCGAGCATCAATCTCTCGGAGTTTGAGATTGACCAAGAGGTGCTCAAGGTCCTGCCCAAAGAGGTTGTGACTCGCCATCAGGTGATTCCCGTCAACCGTACGGGCAGCACGCTCATTGTGGCCATGGCGGATCCGTCAAACATCTACGCCGTCGATGACATCAAGTTTATCACTGGGATGAAGATCGATGTGGTTGTGGCCTCCGAGCAGGCCATCGCGGAGGCCATTGAGAAGTACTACACCTCTACCGTTAGCTTTGACGAGGTGATGATCGACTTCGTTGAGGAAGACGAGGACTTCGAGTTTGAAGAGGAGTCCGAGGAAGACATCAATGTCCTCGACCTTCAGAAGTCTGCCGGTGATGCCCCGGTGGTCAAGCTCGTGAACCTGATCCTGCTTGACGCCATCAGGAAGGGTGCCTCGGACATCCACATCGAGCCCTATGAGAAGCAGGTGCGGATTCGCTATCGGATTGACGGTGTGCTTTACGAGGTCATGAAGCCGCCGACCAAGCTGAAGGATGCAATCACTAGCCGTCTGAAGATTATGTCCAACCTCGACATTGCGGAGCGACGACTGCCGCAGGACGGTCGGATCAAGATGAAGATGGGTCGTGGAAAGGTGATGGACTTCCGGGTCTCGATCCTCCCGGTGCTCTGGGGCGAGAAGGTCGTCATGCGGCTTCTCGACCAGTCCAACCTGCAGCTGGACATGACCAAGCTCGGATTCGAGGAGAAGGTTCTGGCCGACTTCAAGGGCGCCATCCACAAGCCGTTCGGAATGATCCTCATCACGGGTCCGACCGGGTCGGGTAAGACCACCACGCTCTACTCGACGCTGTCGGAGCTTAACCAGACCACCACCAACATCTGTACCGCCGAAGATCCCGTGGAGTACAACCTCTTCGGTATCAACCAGGTGCAGATGCATGATGACATCGGACTCAACTTCGCCTCGTCGCTTCGGTCGTTCCTCCGCCAAGACCCCGACATCGTCATGGTGGGTGAGATTCGGGACTTCGAGACCGCGGAAATCGCGGTCAAGGCCGCACTCACGGGTCACTTGGTGCTCTCGACACTGCACACGAACGATGCGCCGTCATCGGTCAGCCGGTTGCTCAACATGGGTATCGAGCCATTCCTTGTAGCGTCATCAGTCAACCTGATCGGTGCACAGCGCTTGGTGCGAAAACTCTGCGCAGACTGCCGCGAGCCCCTTGATGTTCCGGACCAGGTGCTGATTGACCTGGGTGTTCCGCCGGATGACTGCGCAGAATTCCAGGTCATGCGCGGAGCAGGCTGCAGAACCTGCAACAACACGGGCTACAAGGGGCGCATCGCAGTCTATGAGATCATGGTGATGACCGATGAGCTCGCTGAGTTCGTGCTGAACGGCGCGTCGACGCTTGAGTTGAAGCGCGAGGCGATTCGCCAAGGGATGAAGACGCTTCGAATGAGCGCCCTCTCAAAGCTGGCGGAAGGCCAGACCTCGATGGAAGAGGTCGTTCGGGCGACGGCGCCAGACTAGGCCTTGCCACTTGGGCACGGAAAAGAGTACATTCTCTAGGGACGGTTGATGGCTACCTTCGCATACCAAGGACGAACTGCATCGGGTGAGACCCGATCGGGCACTGTCGAAGCGGACAGCGTTGAGGCGGCCAAGAGCCGTCTTCGCCAGATGCAGATCAGCCCGACGTCGGTCTCAAAGAAGGGCGGCAGCCTCCTAGAGGCGGAAATCAACATTCCGATGCCGGACTTCATGAAGCCGAAGGTCGGGACCAAGGATCTGGTCATCTTTACGCGCCAGTTCGCCACCATGATCGACAGCGGCCTTCCCTTGGTTCAGTGTCTTGATATTCAAGCGAAGCAGGCGCCGAATCCCACCTTCAGGGATGAGCTTTCGGTCATCAAAGAGACCGTAGAGAGCGGGGCGACCTTCGCGGATGCTCTTCGGAAGTTCCCGAAGACCTTCGACGAGCTCTACCGAAACATGGTCGCGGCCGGAGAGGTCGGCGGTATTCTGGACACCATCCTGAACCGCTTGGCCGTTTACCTTGAGAAGGCTGATGCACTGAAGCGCCAGATCAAGGGCGCCATGATGT
>CAZKOI010000306.1:0-4592 GCA_964554315.1 uncultured Enterobacterales bacterium
TCGACGTCCCCTGGGACCTCTCCGGGGTACTCTTCGTGTGCACAGCGAACATGGCGGACCTGATTCCGTCTGCACTGAATGACCGGCTCGAGATGATCGAGATTCCCGGCTACATCCAAGAGGAAAAGCTTGAGATCGCGCGCAAGCACCTGCTGCCTAGGCTCAAGAGGGAGCACGGACTCGACCAGCATAAGATTCAGATCGGCGACCAGGCGATCAACCACATCATCGAGGCCTACACCGCCGAGGCCGGACTGAGAAACCTCGTTCGAGAGCTCTCGTCACTCCACCGGAAGGCAGCGCGGCAGTTTGTAGAAGGCCGTACTGATGCCGTCAAAATTGTATCTGCGGACGACGTCGGCACCTTGCTCGGGCCGCCTCGCCACATCCCTGAGATTGCCGAGCGCGTTGATGTGCCGGGCGTTGCCTTGGGGCTGGCATGGACTTCAGCCGGCGGTGACATCCTCTTCGTGGAGGCCACGTCACTCCCCGGGGGCGACGGCCTCAAGCTCACCGGCTCTCTGGGTGAGGTCATGAAAGAATCGGCAGAGGCAGCAATGTCCGTCGTGCAGTCTAAGCATCAAGCGCTCGGCCTCGATCAGACGGTCGTTGGAAAGCGAGCCGTGCACCTCCATGTTCCCCAGGGCTCGATCCCAAAGGATGGTCCCAGTGCCGGGGTCACCATGGTCACCGCTATCTCAAGCCTGCTCACAGGAAGGAAAGTCCGCCCGTACCTCGCGATGAGCGGAGAGGTCACTCTTCGGGGCAAGGTACTGCCCGTGGGTGGAGTGCGTGAGAAGGTCCTCGCCGCTCGCCGTGCGGGTGCGAAGACGGTCATCTTACCTGCACCGAACGAAAAGGATCTCGTCGATGTTCCTGAGCGCCTTCGGCAGGACCTTGACATTCACTTTGTGACGCAGGTCGACGAGGTCCTCAAGCTCGCCCTCGAGCCCGCTTAGTCAGACGTTGAATCGAGCGGGTTCAGTTCGGCAAAGCGCCGAATCAACTCACGGCTCTCGGCGTCGAGGTTGTGCGGAACGATGATCTCCACCCGGCCAAGCCAGTCTGTTCCCCCTTCCCCCTTACCTTGAAGGCGAAGCAACTTCCCCGACGACGTCCCGGGCGGAATTGAAAGTTGAACAGCGCCACCGGGCGTGTCAACACGAACCCTTCCGCCCAGAATCGCCTCCGCCACGCCGATACGAACCGATCCGCCGGTTGGTGCACTCGCGCCCGTTGACGCTGACTTTGGTCCGGCTTCTTCCTGAACGTGACTGTCTCGTCTCGGATGGTGCGGCCCTGTTTCCTCTAGAACATCCAACCGTACAACGAGGTCCCCGTATCGATTGGCTCGCGTCGAGAAGTGCCCCATTCGCTCGACCCTTAAGAGATCACCGCTGCAACTCTTCGGCGGGACCCTCAAGTCGTGGAGCTCATCGTAGTTGTAGACGTTGACGCCGTCGCTGCTCCGCCTTCGCCTGGTGTACCGTACCGTCACCGTGCCACCGAGCCGAGCGGTCCGACCCGGTACTTCCGCGTTTATAGCAACGTCGAACGCCTCACCCTTTGCCTCGCCGCCCCCCCCTGTTCGTGCATGAGTCTTGGCTCCAAAGCCGAAGTCCGCTGTTTCCGGGCCACCCTGAGTAAACAAGTCGTCTAGCGTGATGTCGGATGTCTGGTGCCTCGCCCGCCGCGCAGCACCGGCGCGACTGTGGCCCGCGAAGCCGTCCCATCCCCCAGGCGGCCTCCATTCGCTTCGAATGTGCGACTTGTTCCTCCGCTCGTGCAGCCTCTTGTTTCTAAGATCGTACTTCGCGCGACGGTCCGGATCGCCCAGAGTCTCATAGGCCTCGCGGATCTGAGCAAACTTTGAGGCGGCCGCAGGATCGTCACCCGCCACGTCGGGGTGGCAGGCACGCGCAAGTCGCCGGAATGCTTTCTTGATGTCGTCCGTGTCCGCATCGTGCGCAACACCAAGAATCCGATAGTACTCGCCAGTGTCCGTCATGGATGAAACCCTATTCGCGGGGGTTGGATATCTGCAGAAGGAATGATACCCCTTCAGAGGTGGACAGTTCTGACCGATCCTCCTCACGGACCATTCTTGAACACGAATCGTCCCTATGAAAACCCTCCGTCCTACCCTCCCGCCTCCAACGGCCCAACCTATCTCTTGACGAGTCCACACCTCAGCCGCTAATCTCGACTCGTTACCAGCCCCGATCAGATGCCGAAATACTCAAACCCATCAGGACTTGCCTGCTCGTTTTGTCACAAACCTCAACGCGAGGTGGACAAGATCATTGCAGGTCCGAATGTGTACATCTGTTCTGAGTGCATAAAGCTCTGCCTGGACATCATTCGGGAGAATGCGCAGTCCAAGCCCCTCTCGTGGGGTCATCAAAAGGTGCCACCGCCGTCCAAGATCAAGGCGTTTCTCGACCAGTACGTCATCGGTCAGCACTTGGCGAAGCGTAAGCTAGCCGTAGCGGTCTACAACCACTACAAGCGACTCGAGGCCAACCAAAAGGTCGAGGGACAGACCGAAGAGAACGAGGTTGAGGTCCAAAAGTCCAACGTCTTGTTGATCGGACCCACCGGCACCGGCAAGACGCTCATTGCTCGAACACTGGCTCGCTTCCTCGACGTCCCGTTCGTGATTGCTGACGCCACCACACTGACCGAGGCAGGCTACGTGGGTGAGGATGTCGAGAACATCGTGCTCAACCTGTACCAGTCGTCGGGCAACAACGTCGAGCGAACCATCAAGGGCATCGTATACATCGACGAGATCGATAAGCTCGCCAAGAAGAACTTCACCAGCTCAGTCAGCCGAGATGTATCCGGTGAGGGCGTACAGCAGGCGCTCTTGAAGATCATCGAAGGCACCATGGCCAACATTCAGGTCAGGGGCTCGAAGCGTCTTCCCAACCAGGAATACCTCCAGATTGATACCAGCAACATCCTGTTCATCTGTGGCGGGTCCTTCGAGGGCCTACAGCAGTTGATTGAGGAGCGCATGGGCAAGCGCGCGGTCGGCTTCATGGCGGAGGAGCAGAAGAACGACCTCGAGCGTGAGCTTGAGATCCTACAGCGAGTGACGCCCGGTGACCTCGATCGCTTTGGGCTCATTCCTGAGTTCATTGGTCGCCTCCCCGTGATCGCGGTCATGGACGACTTGGGCGTTGACGACCTCGTGCAGGTCCTCAAGGAGCCTAAGAACTCGCTCGTTCGTCAGTACGAAAAGCTCTTCAAGTTCGAGAAGGTCAAGCTCACCTTCACCGATGATGCCCTCACTGCCGTGGCTCGGAAGGCGTCAACACGTAAAGCTGGCGCTCGTGGCCTTCGCACTATCCTCGAGAAGGTGATGCTCGACATCATGTTCGACATCCCTAGTGAGGACAACATCAGAGAGGTGGTCATCACCGAGGGCGTCATCGAGCGCGGCGAAGATCCTGTGGTCGAGCCCGTTCGTGACTACGGCGTGCCAGGCTGAAGTCCGGATTTCTCGTCTCGTCGCCCCAGATGCACGACCCGTGGTTTGATCGTGCACTGATCCTTCTCTGCGAACACAACGAAGACGGCGCCATTGGTCTGGTGATCAATCGCGAGGGAGAGGTCAGCCTCGAAGAAGTGATCCAGCGACTCGCGGAGGACCACGGTGACTTCGGCGAGATCGAGGATGGAGATCGCAGCACGTGGTGGGGCGGGCCGGTGGGCGACGGCGCAGGCTTCGTGGTGTTTCGCGGGCAGGTCGATAACGGCGAGGGCTGGAACATTGGCGATGTTGCCGTCTCGCCATCACTTGAGCGACTCGCGTCCGTCATCGATACCGGGGAGCCTTTCGCGCTCTGTCTTGGCTATGCCGGCTGGAGCCCTGGCCAGCTTGCCAGCGAGATTGAGAGCGGCGCCTGGCTGGCGGTGGACATCGACCCGGCAATCGTGTTCGATACACCAATCTCAGAACGATATGAGAGAGCACTGGCCCAAATCGGCCTCACTCCGCAGACCATCTGGATGACCCCCGTCAACGAGTAGAACCGTGCGCACGCTCACCCCTACTGAGACCATCGGCGCCGGAGCGTTCGGGACTGTATACAAGGCAGAGCTGACGTCGGAGAAGGGGTTCTCGCGCACCGTTGCGGTAAAGGTTGTCCTTCAGGACCACGCCGACAAGGAGATGTTCATTAAGCGGATGCGGGATGAAGCGCGTCTCCTTGGACTTCTCCAAGATGATCAGATCCTTAAGGTGATCGACCTCTTCCAGATAAACGAGCGTGACGCCATCATTATGGAGTTTATCGAGGGAGTCGACCTCTCACAGGCGCTTTCTAAAGGCAAGCTCCCCCCCTTCCGAGCGGTGATGGAGATCGGCGCGATGGTGGCAGGAACCTTGGATAGAGCGCACAATGCTCGCCATCCAAGGAGCAACGAACACCTCGGTGTCGTGCATCGTGACGTGAAGCCCGCTAACGTCATGATGACAGCCTCCGGTGGCCTCAAGCTGCTCGACTTCGGAATAGCCCAGGCCAAGTTCGCAGCGCGCGAGAGCACCACCGGCCAGATGGTTTTGGGCACCCTGAACTACATGG
>CAZKOI010000307.1:0-4554 GCA_964554315.1 uncultured Enterobacterales bacterium
CCTTGGCCGATTGGGCTGACCGTCTGGAGGCACTCTCGCAACGATCAGCCGCGAGCGAATGATGCGCTACTCGCAAGAATTGATCGGAACTGCACATACCGCCTTCCAGTTCATTCGCGTGCCAAATGTGGAGTGCCTAGTCCGCTTACATCCGCCATTAGGATGGACCCCCTACTACTACCCGCTGGGCCAAGCCACGCCGCTTGATGTCTATGACGGAGTCCTCGGACCGGACGACCCCGTGGAGCCGGTGTCCGCTGAGCTGCTCGAACCCGTTGCGGAACTCCTGCCAGCACTCTATGCACAGGCCTTCCTGTTGGCCTTCGGATCAAAGCCGCTGGAGGAAGCGGGCGGGTGGGCAACCAAATTTGGCATGCCGTCTAAAGACCCACGCGACTGGGTCAAGAAGAAAAGGCCGAAGTATGAATTTCTTGGTCCGTCTGGTGACACCGTCTCGCTCACACCAGAGGAAGCAAGGCACCAAGTCGCCAAATGGCAGCTAGAAATCCTGGGCTGGGAGTGGAGCGATAGGGCCGGTCACGCCCAGCGGGACAAAGCGTGGTACGACGGACGCGCTGAGAAGCACGGAAACAGACCCGAGACACTCAGGGGGCATGTGATCCGCAGGCTCGCGCACGAATGGCACGATGGTGAGAGCGTGAAAGCACCTCGACACCTGGTGCACCGTATCCGTCTTGCCCTGCGAGGGTTCTTCCCACCGGAGCAACTGGCGACCCAAACCCTGGCACAGGCCATTCGGGACAAGCCCTAGCACTGGCAGAATCTCTGCGAATCTCGGCTTCGCCAGAAAAGCTTACCACACCCCAAGAACCCTGAAGAAATCAGGCGATCTTCACCCCTGCCAGAAAAGGTCTAGGGCGCGGTGTCTCGGTACGCTTCCCCCTTTGGGCTTGCTGAAACCGCCCTAAACATCCGAGCGCAATCAGGAACCAAGCGCACAGGATGACACAGTGGCAAAAGAGGTCTACACGGCTCGCGACCTGCGAGAGGTAGTCGGGCTTGGCCGCACCACGATCTGGCGGCTCGAAAAGGATGGGCGCTTCCCGAAGCGCAGGCAGTTGAGTGACCGGCGCGTTGGATGGCTGCGAAAGGACGTTGAGGAGTGGGCCGAAAATCGGGCCGAGAAGGAGTAGCCGCGATGACCTACGGACCCATCGAGATCACCTCAGGCGCTCAGTTGAAGAAGTTGCTAAACGAGGGACCAGAGCATGGTGATGTATTACAGCGACCTCGGGTGGGTGGGATCGCTCCAGAGGGCTCAGGCACCGCCGCGGCCCCGCCCAGTACCGCATCTACGACCGGACCTAGCAACAAGATGATCTCGTTCAGGGTGCCCTCTGATGAGCTTGAGGAAATCGAGCGCGCGGCCACCATCACTGGGAAGACGCGCTCGGGGTTCATGCGGGAGGTCGTGCTGCGCGTGGCGCGTGGCATCAACGCGAGGGCATCATGAACCTCGGAGAGGCGGCAGAGCACTACGCCTCAGAAGGAATCGCGGTACTGCCGCTCCGACCGGGGTCCAAGCAGGCACTGCTGCCGAAAAACGGCAGGGACTTCAGTATCGCGACGACTGACGTACGGCAGGTCCGAGCGTGGTGGCGCGAAACCCCGGAGGCGAACATAGGGGTCAGGTTGGCGGCTTCGAGCCTTGTCGTCGTGGACGTGGACGTGCGCGATAAACACCCTAACCTAGGGGAGTCGCTGAACGGCCTATGTAAGTCTCATGGGCCACTGCCGCCGACACTCTCCACTGCCACGGGTGGCGGAGGCGTCCAACTCTTCTACCGCGCGGAGTTGGATAACCCGAAGACGAGCAAGTTCCCATCGGGTGAGTTCAAGGCCACGGGATATGTGGTGGCCCCTCCGTCGATGCACCCCTCGGGTGAGCCCTATGTGCTGCTGAGCAAAGACCGCTTCGAGAGGGTCGCAGTGGCACCAGCGCCCGACTGGCTGGTCACGGTGTGCACTCGGGCTGGGTGTCAGCAACCCGCCGCCACGCCCGCACCAAAGATTATGCTGGCCCAGCCCTCCGGCGTCATCCCCGAAGGCTCGCGAGCCAACACGCTCATGTCGATGGGTGGCTCGATGCTGTCCTTGGGACTCTCGGTCCGCGCGATAAATGCCGCGCTCGAAGAAGTGAATCGACTCCAGTGTTCGCCGCCTGTGGAGGCTCGGAGGCTAGAGGGCATCGTGAAGAACCTCCACACCTATGAGGTGGTCGTCCCGAGGACAGGTGGCGTATTTCAGCCACGAGACATTCACCCGGAGTTGTGGTCAGCGGCGGAGGGCAGCGAGGGCGAAGCCCGCAGCTGAGATCTACCCAGGCCTGGGCGGGGTTTTCTCGTGCCCTGAATCGAGCTGCTGAAGCACGGGCCTGAATAAGGCGGTCGAAACCCGAGCCCATGTCTGTTCAGCGGGCCCAAAGACTGTGGAGCTACTGAATGTTGACGTTTTCTTGACGCCCCGTCTTTACATTTGTCGCAGTAACATGTCTGATGTCCTTAGTGTCCGAGATGCCAACTCAGTGTGGGAGGATTCATCCAATGAAAGCGATCGATAGGACGGTTCTGGTGCGGCTTGTGGG
Source organism: uncultured Enterobacterales bacterium (assembly GCA_964554315.1). Lineage (GTDB taxonomy): Bacteria > Myxococcota_A > UBA796 > UBA796 > UBA796 > UBA796. Next base: position 2,606 of record CAZKOI010000307.1, read on the forward strand.
GTCGTGTCTTCTCCTTCTGGGATTTGGGACTTCAGTGCTTGGAGCTCAGGAGCCGCCGGATGCTCAGGACGGAGCGTCGGTGAAGATGGTGCTCGACGGGATCGACATCGATTTCGACATGAACGGTGACTGGATCGCGATGTACTCGACGTACGTGCAGACGGTGACCTTCCCGGACAGGCAGGGGATCCGGGACGCGATGACGATTGCGGAGGAGCGGGGCAAGGCGGCGATAGTGCGGTGGCTCGAGCAGACGGTCGAGTCGGAGCGGCTGGTGACGGAGGTATCGGCACAGTCATCGAGTGCGCAGCGCGTGCAGGGATCGGAGGGCGACAGCTTCTCGAGCGAGTCGCAGCGCAACATGACGACGTCGATCGAGGAGTTCACGCGCTCGTTCTCGCAGGGCACGCTGCGAGGTGTGTCGGTGCTGGAGCAGGGCTACGACGAAGCGGCAGACGAGGCTTGGGTGGTGGTGGGGATCTCGCGAGAGATGATGGGTCTGGCTGCGAGGATGCAGCAGGACATGAACAACCCACGTCAGTTGGCGGAGGAGAGTCGGCGCCAGAGCGCTGGAGCGGCGGGTGGCCGGGCGGGTCCGAACCGACCGGGCTCGTACACGGCGAGGCGTCAGATGCCCGGGGTGCCGCGGGGCGGCACGGGTGGTGGTGGTGGTGCAATGTCGCTGCCGGGAGGCGGAGACGCTCGAGGTGTGATGGTTGACCGGATCGAGGTCCGGCCGAGTGGGGCGGGGAGCTACGAGGTGATGGGAGAGATGACGAACAACGGACTGAGCGCTGGAGCGGAGGTGGAGTTGACGTTCAGCCTGCTGAACGGGCAGGGTCGGACGCTGGGCCGTGCGAGTTCGTTCTTGAGCGTAGGCCGGAGTGGCTCGTCGCAGATGTTCCGGCTGGTGATTTCGGCGGGTGGAGACGTGGCCGAGTACTTCTACACGGCGCAGGAGAACCGATGAAGGGCATGCGATTGGCGGTTCTGCTTGCCGTTGCGGGGCTGCTGGCTCCGGTGGGTGGGAGTGCCCAGACGTGTATGACGCTGCCGGGCTCGGGGGCGAGCGTATGGGCGGCACGCCAGGGTGCGATCCGTCTGGCGCTTCAGGCGACGCAGGAGCAGCTGGTGATCGCGGACCGCTCGATCGTGGGCAATGAGATCGTGGAAGATGCGGTCCGCTCGACGCTGAACGGGTTCGTGGAGTCGATCCGCGATGTACGGCTTGCGACGGTGGGCGAAGAGGTGGAGGGAGAGTTCGAGGTCTGCGTGTCGCAGGAGAACGTGGGCCTGTTCGTGGGCGACCCGAACGCGACGGGTGGCTCGGCTCAGGTGTCGGGCAACCAGATTCTTGCCCGCATCAATGCAGAGCGCATGGCGGAGCAGGCAAAAGGCGAAATGGTCTACCGGATCCTTCGGGATGCGCCTCAGGCCTTTCACGTCCGACTCAGGGAGATCGGAGATATTTCCGATGACGGGGACTGGCTGGAGTTGGAGCTGGAGTACGGGTTCGACGAGGAATACCTCGAATTCGCCAAGAAGGCGCTCGAAGAGGCTGGTGTGGCAAATCGAGCTGTTTCCGCGAATCCGGATCGCGACGCCTGCGATGGGTGGTCCTTCCGCATCGTTGTGGGCGGCACGGAGTTCTGCGACGAGGAATACGAGGTTTCGCTGCCCCCCCCACACGGGCCCGACTCCTTCCGCGACTACTCAGATCTCTACGTTAATGGGCAATCGGATCCTCATTTCCACTTGCCAGGGTGGGGGATTGCCTTCCCATTCTTGAGCTGCGTGGTCGGCGAACCCTCAAGCGGCTCGCCACGAGTCCTTGCATGGCTATCTCGAAGAGGTGCGGTTTACGATGGCCATCGGGGACGCCGGATTATGTTGTCCGCAGGGGAGTCTTACGACCGCTCCCGAGCTTTTCCTGTTATCAACACCTGGAC
>CAZKOI010000308.1:0-4539 GCA_964554315.1 uncultured Enterobacterales bacterium
ATCCACTGCAACACCCAGCTCCCGCTGGAGGTACCGCCGAAGGGGTTCGAGGTCCTCTCGGAGTATCTCCGGGCTGACGGTAGGAGCCAACATGATGACAATGCCATCATTGATGGCGTCACGCGATAGGAGAGGGTCCTCGTCTTGTCCAGAGCTGGCCATCATTCGGAATCCACCAAACGCCACAACGGTGGCAAAGAGTGCACCAAGCGCCCCCAACGCCACACCACGCTTGAGACCGCCGGCCGGCTTAGGTTCTAGGACAGTCGGTGATGCTCTCGATGTTCGTTGAACCTCCTCGGTGGGCAGCTCGTCAGGGGCCACCATTGCACCGACACTCCGCTCGACCTGTGCAGCTACATCTTGCTTACGCTGACTCAGATCCTCGCCGACATGAGCCACAACGAACGAGCGAATCGACTCCTCGCTGACGTCAACCTTGGAGGCCAGCGCGCCCTCGAGAAGAGCCCGCCTGAAGACGTCCGCTGACGGTGTGCGCTTGGTAATGTCCTTCTCGAGAGCCCCTAGGGCCGCCTCGAGGACGTCGGGCGGAACGTCGGACCGGAATCCTCGAATATCTGGCAAGGTTGAATTGAGGACCGCATTGATCGTGGCCACCTCTTGCTCTCGCGCAAACAGACGCTCACCCGTCAGCAGCTCCCAAAACACGACGCCCAAGGTGAACACATCGCTCCGGCGATCGACCTCAGCCTGCCAGAGCTGCTCTGGAGACATGTAAGGAAGCTTGCCCTTCAGCATCCCCGTCTCCGTTTTATCATGATTTGAGCTGGCCTTTGCAACACCGAAGTCGAGAATCTTGACGTGCCCGGTCTCGGAAATCACGAGGTTGTGTGGCGTGAGGTCACGGTGAACCAAGTTCGCGGGCGCACCAACGGGGTCTCGGAGATCATGAGCGGCCTGGGCGCCCGCACAGGCTTGCGCGATGATGCCAATCGCCACGCCGATCGGGAAGGGCTGCTTGCGACCACGAACGCTCTGCATGAGGCGGTTCAAGGGCACACCGCTGACGTACTCCATGACCAAGAAGGGCTGCCCCTCCCACTCACCAAGTTCGTGAATCTCGACCACATTGGGGTGGTGGATGTTTGCTGCGAGACGAGCCTCCTGCTGGAACATCCTGCGGAAGGCTTCATCCTCGGCGTACTGCGGCAAGATTTGCTTGATCACGACCAGCCGGTTGAGCGCAGACTGGCCCTTCTCGTAGCCCAAATACACCTGGGCCATTCCGCCCACCGCTAGACGCTCGAGGATGGCATAGCGGCCGATGGTTTGGGGTACGGTGCTCATTCGCTCAAGGCCCTTGAGTGTTCAGCCTAAGCCGGCCACACATCAACGGAAACAGCCTCACTCAAAAATGTCTATTCGCCATGTAGCCGTGACCTTAGCGACGACATCGCCGTCCGAATCGGTCAGAACGCCATGCACCTCAAGATCATGCTTACCCGGGGTCTCGGGTACCACCGCGTCGCACGTGGCCGTAATGGTCCCGCGAGCCTTCTTGGTGTACTCCATGCCAATGCCCTTGAGGATTCCTCGTCCTCGGCCGTCGACCTGGTGCATGACCGTGACCCCTGTTGCGAGCTCGCCGAGGTTCACGAGCGCGATGGCATGCACGCTCTTTAGATGGTTGCGCACGGCAGCACGGTCTCTCATCGTGACCACGGCGCGCCCATGTTCCAGCTGCTCTACCGTGGCCCCGATGGTTCCGGTGTACCGGGCCGCACGGCCAAGCACAAAGGAAAACAGCTGCCTACCTCCAGGCAGGCGTGAGAACCTTGCCCACATTGAGGCAAGGCTTCCCGCGCTGACAACGCTCCCCGTGCTCAAGGCATCGCTCCCGCGTTGATCCAATCCGTGATGGTCTGCACATCTTCCATAGGCAAGATTCCGCCGATTGGCATCGCACTACCCATTCCACCGACCAGCGTGTGGGAGTTCATGACCTTGTGCCAGAGGTAGCTCTGTGATGCCGCATAGGGCTCAACTCGGTCCATCGACGCCACCTGGGTTGACGGCTCATCAACCAACCGGAAGTAGGGGACAGCCGAGAGGTCGAGACCGCCCGGGGCCGAAGAGCCGGTGTGGCACGTCTGACAGTTCATAGTGAGAATCGCGCGAACATCCGCTGCCCAATCGGGAGCCGTGGGCGGTGAGCCAAAATCACACTCATCAGCGCTGACTGTGCCGCCGTCGTCAAAGTAGAACGTGCCGTTGTTCAGGTCGGGCCGGGCTGCAATGATCTCAGCACAGTCGACTGCCGCACAGTCGGGGTGAGACCCAAGCACTTCCGAGTCCTCGTCGATCTCATCGTCGCAGTTATTATCGATTCCATCACAAATCTCAGGCTCTCCCGGAGAGATGAAGAGCTCATCGTCGTTACAGTCGCCTCCACTGGCCACGTACCCTTCGGTCGGATCGCAGCCCTCGTAGGTATCGGAGTCGATACCAAAGCCGTCGCCGTCGCCGTCGTAGTACCAAGTCTCCGAGGCGCCATCATCGATGAGGTCGTTGCAGTCGTTGTCGATGTCGTCACAGAGCTCTGTCGCGCCTGGGTAGACCGTGTCATCCGTGTCATCACAGTCTGTAGACGACGCGACATAGCCCTCGACCGCCAAACATCCAGCCATGGTGTCGGATGCGTCGCCGTAGCCATCGCCGTCCGCATCGGCGTAGTAGACGGAGCCGTCAACTGCTCCCGCCTCGTCGATCTCGTCGTCGCAGTCATCGTCAAGCCCATTGCAGTACTCGTCGGCACCCGGGTATCGAGCAGCGTCGAAGTCGTCGCAGTCGCCAACCTCAGACACGTACCCCGCGTCGGGCGTGCATGCGGTCATGGTCGCTCCGGCCTCGACCCCGTAGCCGTCGCCATCGATATCCGCGTAGAAGGTCTCCAGGACACCCTCATCGACGGCATCATCGCAGTCGTTGTCGACCTCATCGCATACCTCGGTGGCGCTCGGCGAGATGTCGGCATCGTCGTCATTACAGTCGTCTGCCGCGACCGCGTATCCATCGGGCAGGTCACACGCTGTGGTCGTCGACGAGTCCGACCCATGCCCGTCCCCGTCACCATCGACGTAGAACGTGGTCGGGTCAATCGGATCTTCGTCGACCACTTCATCGCAGTCGTTGTCGATGTCATCACAGATCTCGGACGCAGCTGGGCTGACGGTGCCGTCGGCGTCGTCGCAGTCGTCCGCGTTGTCCACGAGCCCACCGTCTACCGAGCAGGCCTCCACAGCGGCACCGGGCGCGCCATACCCATCACCGTCTTCATCGAAGTACCAGAGGGTCATATCAATAGCGCCGACATCCGTTGTTCCATCACAGTCATTGTCGAACTCATCGCAGATTTCGTCCGCTGCCGGATTGATGGCGCTGGATGTATCGTCACAGTCCTCATCGTTCGTGACGAAGTCGGCAGGCGTGTCACAGGTGAAGACAGAAACCTCTGCATCACCATACCCATCGCCGTCACTGTCCGCATAGTAGGTGACGCCTGCACCCTCATCGACCTCGCTATCGCAGTCGTTGTCGATCTCGTCGCAGAGCTCCTCTGCGGACGGGTAAACGGTGGCATCGCCGTCATCGCAATCATCAGACGTCGTGGCATACCCATCGGGAAGGTCACAACTCTCGACCACCTCAGTATCGACCCCGGCCCCATCGCCATCCGCATCAACATAGAAGAGGAAGGCATCGACGGCGTCTTCATCGACCGCATCATCACAGTCGTTGTCAATGTCGTCGCACACCTCATCGGCGCCGGGGTAGACGGCGGGATCGGCGGGGTCACAGTCGGTGTCGGTGGCGACAAACTCGTCGGTCACCGTCGTACAGCTGACCACCGGAGCCAGAGAGTCGCCCTCGGTTGAGCCAAACCCATCGCCATCGGCATCGTGGTACCAGGTGGTCGCATCGATTGCCGAGGACCCATCGATCTCGTCATCGCAGTCGTTATCGATGTCATCACAGACCTCAACTGCATCGGGGTTGATGGTGTCCAGATCGTCATCGCAGTCACCCGAGACCGAGGCGTAGCCATCCGGGGTCGTGCAGGCGGCAGTAGACACATCAGGGGTTCCATACCCGTCGCCATCGGAGTCGAGGTAGTAGACCGTCTCCGGATCCTCATCGATTTCATCGTCGCAGTCGTTGTCGATCTCGTCGCAGATGTCGGTGGCGTCCGGGTGGATGTCCGGGTCTTCGTCATCGCAGTCTCCACCGGCCGCAGTGTAACCCTCTGGCATGTCACAGCTCAGGTCAGACACGTCAGGGTCACCGTAACCGTCAAGGTCGGCATCGAAGTACCACGTCGTCGAGCTTATCGCGTCATCGTCAACCGCATCGTTGCAGTCATTGTCAATGCCGTCACAGTACTCGGTTGCCCCTGGATAGACTGACGCGTCAGAGTCGTCGCAGTCATCGTTGGTCTCCGAGTACCCCTCCGGTACCTCGCAGGCGACGGACACCGAGTCACTGACGCCGTGCCCATCTCCGTCCTCGTCGATGTAATAG
>CAZKOI010000309.1:0-4535 GCA_964554315.1 uncultured Enterobacterales bacterium
TGGACTTGACCCGCGCAAAGCTTGCCGACACCAACCTCTCGCGGTGCACATTCCATGGAGCGAACCTGTCCCACGCTAGCTTTTGGCACGCGAACCTCAAGGACGCCTCCCTCGACCAGGCCACGCTCGAGGGCACTGATTTCGACTTCGCGAACCTTGACGGCTGCACGGTGAAGGGTGCGAGAGTGAAGAAGGCTATCTTTCCGCTCACTCGAATCACCATGGATGAGATCCTGGACGCGGTGAGGACCGGTCAGCGCCTCCGCATGGTCTCCACTGGCCACGACTAATCACAACGTGACGACCTCCGCAGAACTCATACGCGCCTGCCGGGAGGGTGTCCCTGGTGCGTTCGGGCAGGTCATCGAGGCTCACAAGGATGAGGTCTACACCCTCTGCCTCCGGGCCATTGGTGACGCGCTCGTTGCCGAGAATGTGGCAGAGCGCGTTTTCCTTACGGCGCACCAAGACATCGTAAAGATCGATGCAAACACGAACCTAGGGCAGTGGCTCCTCCAGCTCACCCTTCATCACGTCACCGATCCCGTTGAGGTCGGTGAGGTCGATAGTGAAAGCGCCGCCGTCAACGCCGTGCTGGGTGAGCTCGAGCCCCCCTTTCGCATGGCTGTCATCCTCCGCGATGTGCTCCTCTTGGGCGAGCGCGATGTGGCCGACATCCTCCAGATTTCCTTGGGTACCGCTCGAAGCCGGATACACCGCGGAAGGCTGACGATGGCAAGAAACCTCGTGGCAAAGGTCGGCGAGTGATGCACAGCTTCTTCGCTCGAAACCGCTTGTCTGCCTACCTCGATCGTAGCCTCCCTCGCTCCGAGGCCGAGGCAGTAGCCGAAGCCGTCGCTCGAGACATGGCCCTGAGCGCTGACCTTCGTGCCATGAAGAAGGCGCTGACCTTACTCCAAGAACGAGGGCGTGTGCCCGCACCGACCGGCTTTCAAGCGCGAACGCTGGCCGCCGTCGCTAAGCAGCCCGTGCCGGGCAGCCAAGTGGCCTGGCTTCGAAGGCGTCTTCGCCGTCTACCAACGGAGATCGTGGCAACGCTCGCCGCTGCAGCAATCGTTTTGATTGGACTGAACGCGCGACAGGATCAGGCCAAGGCCCCGGCAACATCGCCTACACCCGCCGCAGCACCACAGCCCAGCCGCGAGGACGTGACCGCTCCAACACTGGCCGTGGACTCTGTGGCCTCCCAGCCTTCCGCTGCACAAGAAGCACCTTTACCGGACACGCAAGCCACCCCTCCGGTCGAGCCCACCTCAGAGCGGGTTCGCTCGCAGGCCGCGCCCACCGGGCCAACCCCGCCCGCCCTTTCTGCCGTACAGCCACAAGGGTTTCGTATCCTGCACGGCGGAGACCAGATTATCTATGACCTCGCAACCATTGCGGATGAAGTAGGCGGCCGACTGGTCGACGTGCACGGCAAGCTCATTTCTCCCCAACCCCTCGACGAGGGCGCCAGCTTCAAACAGGTTTACCTCGTCGTACCCGTCGCCCAAGCCGAGGCCGCCCAGGCTCGCTTGAGCGGCCGAAGTGGCCTCGCCCCCTACCCGCTCGACGGACCCCGGCCAGCCACAACCGCGGATGAAACGGTCTTTCTGATCGAGGCGCAAATGTGAGGTCGCGATCAGCGGCCTGGGTTGGTGTACCCGACCCAGCTGTTTGCGATCCGATGCCCACCCGGTGTCACGATTCCAGCGCTCATGATCAGCTTAAATGCTTCTTCGCTTGTCATGTTGACCTTGAGGAGGTCCTGCGCGGGAACCAATAGGTAGAATCCGCTCGTTGGATTAGGTGTCGTCGGCAAGAATACGCTGATCAACCGAGGGTCGGCGCCCTCCACCTCAATGTAGGGGTCTTCGTTGGTGACGAACGCTATGCAATAGACCCCTCGACGAGGGTATTCAAGCACCACGACTTGCCGAAAGTGCTGACCCTGCTTGGTGAACACGGTATTCACCAGCTGCTTGATCCCTTGGTATACGCCCGAGAAGAGGGGGACCCGCGCCAAGAGGCCCTCGTACCACCCCACCACCGTCTGCCCCGCGACGTAGCGCATGGTCAGCCCGGTCATCAGCACCAGCACGACCGCGACCAATACGCCCAGTCCAGGAATGGGAAATCCAAGGTAAGTCTCGGGACGTGCGGCTTGAGGGAGCAAACGAATCAGACCATCCGCGATCCCAACGAGGCCAAAAAAGACCCAAATTGTGAGCCCCAGCGGCACCAAAACGAGGACTCCGGCTAGGAGATCCTTCTTGATGCGAGACCCTGCACCGTCTTTACCCAAGGCGTGCCCCCTCGCCCTGCACCAGCGCGATGACCGCCTTCCCTACCACGGCAAGCGCTCCCCATTCCCGTGCCAGAACGTTCCCGTGTTGTCCATCGAGAGGCCATCCATTCGCCGAATCAGGCCGGCGGCAGCCTCCTCAGCATCAACAAGGCCCCGACCACCCGTCATGTCCGTCTTGACGTAGCCGGGGTGCAAAAGCGCTACCGCAACACCTCGCTCGCTCAGGTCTCGGGCCAAGCTCACACCCGCCATATTCGCGGCCGCTTTGCTCATTCGGTAACCGTAGCGAGACCCAGAAGTGTTGTCTTCGAGCGAGCCCATTCGGCTGGTGACAATGCCGACTCTCGAGCCTGGACCGAGCTGCGGGAGGAGCGCGTGAGTAAGCCGCAACGGGCCCACAGCGTTGACCTCGAACTGCCAACGAATCGCTCCAAAGTCCATGTTGCTCAGTGACTCGGCCGAAAGGACACCCGCGTTGTTAATCAGCCAGTCGAGACTCAGTCCGCTGAGGCGACGAACCAGGTGGGCAACGGAGTCTTCAGACGAGACGTCGACACCCTCCTCGACACGAACATTGAGCGCCGTCAGATCATTCGACACACTCCGACATGCCGCAATCACCTCGTCACCGCGCGCACTAAGCTGTCGGCACAACTCGAGTCCAATGCCCCGATTAGCGCCCGTTATGAGGACCGTATTTGCCATGACTCACCTGCTTCTCAGTGAGGCTCTTCAGAGACCTCGTTACGATTCCAACCGGGTATCTCGACCTCAACGTCAACGCTGCCATCAGGCACGCACTGGCACGCCAAGCGGCTCTCGTCCCTCAGTGCCGGCGCAAAATCGAGCTGGTCTTCTTCTTCCTCGATTGCCTCAGGAGCGGAGTCGAGCCCCTTGTTGACGTAGACATGGCAGGTTGAACAGGCCACGACACCGCCACAGACGTGGTCGACCTCGACCCCTGCAGCGAGGAGCAGCGCAAGAAGGCTGCCTCTCTGCCCTTCCTCATCTGGCAGGTTGTTCGGATCAACCTCAATGACCTGCCCGGTGTTCTTGAGGGTGAGCTTGTAAGCACGCGTTGGCGGCGGTGGCGCATCGGCATCAATAAAGGGGTTCACACCCACGGTCACTCCTCAGCTGGTGAAGTCAGCCTCCCGTACCGACCGTGTAACGCAGTCGCACGCTCAGCGCGCTGCCCAAGGCTGTGCCATCGTCACCATTCCACGCTCAGCGGCATAGGCAAGGTGCCCAGCCTTGTACTGATTTCTCAAATGGTAGACGTTGCCACGAAACTCAGCGGGCACGCGCGCCCTCAACCACCCTCGTCCGAGGTCCTCGAGACCAGAGAAGATGATTGACGTGAATGCTCGGGCCGCATGCTTTCCGGATTTAATTGCATGGAAGGCCTTCTTGGGGTCGGTGTAGAAAGAACTCATGTTCTTCCCCTGGAGTTCGTGAACCTCTGCCTGCGAGAGGCTCCGCGTGGGTAGGATGACCTTGCAGTTCCCGATGGCGTCGTAGTCCCACTCCATCTCAATGCCCCGATCTTCGTACTCCTTCCAGATGGGGATCGTCGGCGGAAACAGGGTGAGTGTTGACTCGATGAAGATGTCCACCTGAAGTTCATCAGCAAAGGCCCGCGTGGCCTCGAAGTTCGCCTCTACGCTGTCCCAATCACCGATAAAAAAAGTGCCTGTGATGCTCTCGAAGGTGGAGGCCAAGAGAGGGCCTATCTCACGGGCTTTGTCGGCAGTCGTTCCTTTGTTCCAGCGGGCAAGATTTTGGTCTTCCCCGCTCTCGAAGCCGACCAAGAAGCCATAAAACCCAGCCCTCCGCATCAGCGGGAACAGGTCTCTGTCTCGGTAGAGGTCATCGACTCTACACTGTGCCCAGATGTCAACATCGAGCCCTCGTCGAATCACTCCCTCACAAAACTCAACCACACGCTCGCGCCGCGTGGCCCACGAATCGTCTGTGAAGTGAAAGGCATTCCTGCCCATACGGCGGGTGACGTACTCCATGTCGTCGAGGATGGCCTCGACGGGACGCGGGCGCCACCGACGCTTCCAGAACTGTGTTGTGTGGCAGAAGCTACAGGTAAATGGGCACCCTCGGCTCCCCTCAATCGTCATGGGATCGGGGTACCGATAAGGCTTCATCCCGTAGCGCTTCGGAGCCACCAGGTCATAGGCCGGCATCGGGATCCAGCCAAGATCCGCCATCGGTG
>CAZKOI010000310.1:0-4521 GCA_964554315.1 uncultured Enterobacterales bacterium
CGTGCGCCGCTTCTCCGAGGCCGCCGCCCGCTCCACCCTTGTGGACGACGTGGGGTCTTTAGTGTCTTGTGTAGCCTCTCGACTGTCTGCCTTTAGCTTGGCCACGAGCTCACGATTATCGCGATGATATCGGCGCCGGGTGTCATCGTTGCTGAGGGTCTTGTAGGCCTTGGTAACGTTCACGAAGACAAACTCGATACGGGCGCCATCGTCGCCAAGCTGGCGACGGAAGTGGCGGTCTGGGTGCCAATCTCTCGACATACGGTAGAAGGCGGCCTGGACCTCTTTGGCCGGCGCCGTGGGTCGGATGTCGAGCAGCTGATAGTAGTTGCCTTCCTTCGCGTACTTGTGGAGCCGGTTCAGGGTTTCCCGCTCTTCATCGCTGAGTGGATTGCTGGACATGGGATCACCATAGCGAATTTAGAAGGAGACAGGCGATCAGTCTTTTTTCGTGAGGTTCGCCATGGGGTGCGACGAACGGTACACGGCTAAGAGGTGGGCGGCATCGACGTGGGTGTAGCGCTGAGTGGTGGAGAGCGAAGCGTGGCCCAGCTGTTCCTGAATCGCACGAAGATCGGCACCGGCACCCAGGAGATGGGTTGCGCAGCTATGCCGCAGGGCGTGGGGGTGTAGCCCAGAGATGCCGTTGGTCAGGCCGGCTTGCCGCGTGATGGTCCATGCGGACCGACTGCTGAGGCGACGGCCGTGTCGGTTGAGAAAGAGAGGACCATCGACAGGAATCTCTTTGAGCCAGGCAGCCAGCGCTTCGGCTGCGGGAGGGCCGAAGGGGACGATGCGCTCCTTTCGGCCTTTACCCATGACCCGAACAAGGCGCCCCCGCAGGTCGATGGCGTCGATGTCGAGCGATACCGCCTCGGAGACCCGAAGGCCTGCGCCGTATATTAATTCGAGGAGGGCTCGATTTCGGCGTTGATACCAGCCGCTCTGATGCGGGTGCTCGACCACTGCTGCAGCCTCTGGAATGTCCAAGAAACGGGGTGCTTTCTTGGGGACCTTTGGGCTCTGGAGTCGGGCGGCAGGGCTGACATCGATCAGTTGTTCCCGAAGCATCCAACGGTAGAAGCTTCGGACGGCGGAAACCTTCCGCGCCATGGTCGCAGGGGCTCGCGACCCGTCGCCTTTGCGGTCCCCTAGGCGCTCCTTTGAGAGCCACGCCCGAAGATCAAGGAGTCCGGCCTCTCTCAGCGCCTTGCCTCGGTCCTCCAAGAACTCATTTAGGCTGGTGAGGTTGGACTGGTAGGCACGCAGAGTATGGGGCGAGTACCCCCGTTCGCCTCGTAGGTGATCCATCCAGCGCTGGAGGTAGGGTTCCATGAGAGCAGGTTACACTCTGGACGCGTCAACTGCAAAACCCACCCCGCGGCCTTTGGCCGGAGAACGAGAGTTTGCGCAGAGGCGGCGTCGGGGGTATTCCCCGCCGTGGCACCTGCCGTTTTGCACTGAAGAGGTACATGTAGAAATGGGAACTCCGCTCGTCATCGTCGAGTCACCTGCCAAGGCCCGAACCATCGGAAACTTCCTCGGCAAAGAGTACCGAGTGGACTCATCCGTCGGTCACATCGCAGATCTCGACAAGGGTGGATCGGGCAAGTTCCCGCTGGGTATCGACATCGAGAATGGCTTCAAACCCGTCTACGTCGTCCCCAAAGAGAAGAAGGCCAAGGTCAAGGAGCTCAAAGAGGCGGTGAAGGACGCCTCGGCGCTCTACCTTGCGACAGATGAAGACCGCGAAGGGGAGAGCATCAGCTGGCACTTGCTTCGGCTCCTGAAGCCCGAGGTCCCGGTCTACCGGTTGGTGTTTCATGAGATCACCGCCAGCGCGATTCGGAATGCACTCGCCGCACCCCGTGACGTGGACGAGAACTTGGTCAAGGCGCAAGAGGCCCGGCGTATTGTCGACCGGCTCTTCGGGTACCCGGTCTCCAAGCTGCTTTGGCAGAAGGTCGGTCCCAAGCTATCCGCGGGTCGTGTGCAGTCCGTCGCCGTTCGGCTGGTCGTCGAGCGGGAGCGGGCGAGAATGGCTCATATTTCCGCAGGATGGTGGGACATCCGTGGGACGTTTCAGCATTCCAAGGGCGACTTTGATGCGACCCTGACCCACTGGAAGGCGACGCCAATTGCGACGGGCCGTAACTTTGACTCCAACGGGCAGCTTCGCGGCAAAGATCTCTATGTGATGAGTGAGGCGGAGGCGCGTGCAGCGGTCGGGGTCCTCTCGAACGGGCCCGCTGAGGTCCTCTCTGTGGACGAGCGACCGTACCAAGATTCGCCGAGCCCTCCGTTCACGACATCCACACTCCAGCAGGAGGCAAACCGCCGGTTCAAGTGGCCCGCAAAGCGGACGATGACGGCGGCCCAGCGGCTCTACGAGAACGGCTGGATCACCTACATGAGAACCGACTCTGTGACGCTCTCAGGTCAGGCGGTCACGGCCGCACGCAGCCTGATTGAGAAGGAGTACGGTGCAGCGTACATGCCGGATACGCCGAGGCTGTACAAGGGTAAGGCCAAGAACGCCCAGGAAGCCCACGAAGCTATTCGGCCTGCTGGTGAGGAGTTTCGGACGCTCACCGAGGCCAGCCGGCAGCTCGAATCCGATGAAGCGCGGCTGTACGACCTTATCTGGAAGCGTACCGTCGGCTCACAAATGTCGAACGCCCGCGGTCACACCATCACGGTGAAGGTCAAGGCCGGTGACGGACAATTCGAGGCGAAAGGAAAGACCATCGAGTTTGCGGGATATCGGCTGGCCTACGTCGCCGACCATGACGATCCAGAGGCCGCTGCCGCAGACGCAGAGAAGATTCTGCCGCCCGTGAAGGCCCAGGATGCTCTCACGGCCAGTGATCTTGAGGCGAAGGGACACTCGACCAAGCCGCCACCGCGTCTAACCGAGGCCTCATTGGTCAAGGAGATGGAGGAGCTTGGTATCGGACGGCCGTCCACCTATGCTTCGATTATCGAGACCATCATCAACCGCAGCTATGTTTTCAAGAAGAGCAGCGCGTTGGTGCCCACGTGGACCGCCTTTGCAGTCACTCGCCTCCTTGAGTCCGAGCAATTCAAGTGGTTGGTGGAGTACGAGTTCACCGCAGAGATGGAGGTGCGGCTGGATGATATCGCCGTCGGTGATGGTGACCGGCAAGAATACCTCTCGGGCTTTTGGTCCTCTCTTCAGCAGGCACTCGAGGCAGGCGGAGACGGCATCGATCCCCGCAACGTGTGCACCATTCCGATCGGACACTTGGCCGAGGATACGGCAAAGACCCTAGAGGTCGAGGTGAACACTCCAGTCGTGGTTCGGGTCGGGAAGTACGGTCCATTTCTCCAGGCGGGTGAACGCACGGCCAATCTCCCTGACGAGCTGGCGCCCGATGAACTGTCGATGGAGAAGGCGCTTGAGCTCCTCCAGGGGCCGAAAGCCCTCGGTACAGACCCTGCGACGGGACTCGATGTCTACCTCGCCAACGGGCGGTTTGGCTGGTACGCCCAGTTGGGGACCAACGAAGAGTCGGACAAGCCCAAGCGAAAGAGTGTGCCGAAGGGCCTCCGGCCGGATGAGCTCACCTTTGAGCAGGCGCTCTCTCTGCTCAACTTGCCAAGGGTGGTTGGCGTCAACGCAGCCGATGGCCAGGAGATCACGGCGGACTACGGGCGATATGGAGCCTTCATCAAGTGCGGAAAGGAGACTCGAAGCATTCGGGACAAGAACCCGCTGAAGGTTTTGGACCTCACATTGGACGAAGCGGCAGACCTGCTGGCCAAGCCCAAGGGCGGACGCCGAACAGCTGAGGTGCTCAGGGAGCTCGGTGAAGACCCAACCACTCAGAAGGCCGTGCGTCTCATGGATGGGCGCTACGGCCCCTATGTGACGGATGGAACGACGAACGCAAGCCTGGGCAAGAAGTTCGAGGCTGACGCGTTGACCTTGGAGGAGGCCATCGATCTCATTCGTGCCCGAGAGAAGGCGCCGAAGACCAGCAAGCGCCGGACGAAGAAGAAGACGACGAAGGCCTAATAGAAGAGCAGCCCCCACTCGCGCTCGATCATCCGCCGCGCCTCGCCATCGAGACTGGGCGTTCGGTCGAAGAGGGCCATCGCCGCTACGCGACGGATGTCACTCGCGCTCAGAGCGGCCATACCGTGCTCGTTGAGAGGCTTCTCGATCCCTGCGAGGACTTGGTTGACGTGCTCCAGCGCCGCCTCATCGAGGTGCCCAAGGTCAACCAAGACGTCAAGGAGGGCGCTCGCGCGTGCATCAAGCTCAATGATGGGAGGAAAGGGGATGGGCTTCGTCATGACCATGCTCGCAGCTGGAGGCGTTCGCCGGGTAACCGGACCACGTGGCCCGTCAACTCGAGCGCGTCTACGAGGACCACAACTGTCGGCAAGTCGAGACCGGATTGTGTGACCACGTGATCGACGGACTCACCGCTTCTCAACGCATCGATCACGCGCAGCTGCTGAGGGTTCGTGATGGGTTCACGGCGGTGAGTTTGA
>CAZKOI010000311.1:0-4504 GCA_964554315.1 uncultured Enterobacterales bacterium
TCGGTGATGGAACCTTCAGCGCGAGATGGACACCGCCAGCCGACAATGAAGTCGCCCGTACAGTCGTCATCTCGGCCGTTGATACCGCAGCGCCTAGCACAGTCTTCGGCTGGACGTCCTTTCCGATGCTGGCAAACCAGAGCCTCTCATTCGGCGCGACACCAGACAGTCAGAATGTCCTCGTTATCGGGGACCGTGAGTATGGTCCCGTCAAGGCCTCCCCATCGGGGACCGTTGCTTTCTCTGCGCTGGCCCATCCTCGCATTCGTCAGGGTATTCTGAGGAGCACTCTGAAAGATGGGCGAACGCTGGATGTCCCGGCACCGTTGAAGCTCACCGAGTACCCTCGAGTGTCGTTTCTACCTCAGCCCCGCTCGGTTCCGGCGGGAGCCACACACGACGTTCTTTTGGTCGCGACCACCCCGGAGGGTGACCCGCTCAATGACGCCTCTATTACCATCAGAGCCAATGCCTCGGCCCTTGGTGAGGCCGTATCTACGACCAGTCCAGGCGTCTATGCGCTACGCCTGACACCCGACCAAGCATCCACGACTGTCCTCGAGGCGGTCATGAAGGATCCAGCCGCGCTGGTCAGCGGCCAGCAGAAGGCAAAGACTGTGCTCAACGTCGTACCTGCTCTGCCGTCGGTTTCGCTAGAGGCCGCGCCATCACCCTTCCCAGCCGGCACCAAGCAAGTGGTCCTCAGTGCAACCGTGCAGGACCCATCCGGGGCGTCGACGGCCGGCCCTGCGAGCTTCATCAACACGGGCAGCAGAATTCTAGGCCGCCCCGCAGCAAAAGGCAGCGGTCGCTACGACCTCAAGATCAGACCCGAAACGGGTGTCCTTCATGCCGCAGCCATCGCTCGCATGTCAGGGTCCGCTGGCACACCCGCTGCTCTGCATGTCTGGCCTGCAACCCACTCGGTCTTGCCTGGTCGCGAAGTGCCCGTTCTCGTGAGTGCCCTGGACCCCTATGGGCACCCCGTCCCCGATGTTGAGATCAAGCTCACTACTCCCGCGGGTGGAACCATCACAGCGGATGTGAAGACCGGCCCAAGCGGCATCGGTCACGCCATCTACACCGCGTCTGGTGACCCCGGCGTCTTCACCATCCGAGCTGCAGGAGCGGGCTTGAGCACCGACGGGTGGATCTTTCAAGGAGACGCCAGTGCGGCACCAGGGCCACTCTTGTCCGGCCGACCTCAAGATCAAGCAATGGCCGGGTCGGTTCAGAAGGCGGTAGGAACCATTCGGGTCGAGATGGAGGCCGCGCCGGAAGCCCCTCCTTTGGTGGCGCCAGCGCCAGTTGTCGCGGCCTCGTCGCCTACGCCTCCGCCCGCAGTTGCGTCCCCCAGCCCGCAGCCAGCGACCTCAGCAGCACCTTCAGCGTCGACTTCGGTGGAGGCGGCAACGCAATCGCGCCCGACCCAGCCTACCGTCCCTCAAGCGCCCCCTGCGCCTGCGAGCTTTGCAGGGTCTACCAGTCAGGTGTACGCCGCCTTGTTGGGCTCACATCACCGGTTCAATCAGACGGCCGACGTCGCAGAAGGTGAGCTCTCTCCCCTGCCGCCCGTGGCGGAGTTTAATCGAGCAATGTCGCCTGGCATCCGCATCGGCGGCGACTACTGGCTGAACGATGGTCCGTTGTCCATCACAGGAGATCTTCGCCTCACCATGGAGAAGGTCGCCGCGGGTGGGCGGGTCGTGAGCTACTCAGCATGGTCCGTCCAAGTGGGGGCAAAATATAAGCTAGCGGAGCAAGCCTTTGGTCGGCCCTATGTGCTGGGGACGGTCCAGCGCGCGCACAACTCCCTGTTCAAGTTTCGAGACGAAACCATGACGACAATGAGGGCTACGCACCAGAGCCTTGTCGGCGCTCGAGTTGGAGCTGGTGTTGTTCGAGACATTCCAGCGGCTGGAGTCTCGCTGGACCTCTATGCCTCAGAGTTGCTAAACCCTATGCCAATCATGACCAATGTCGGTGCTGTCGCCACGCGAGAGGTCGCTCCCGACATCAGCGCAATGTTGGGGCTGGAGCTCTTCCACAAGCATGTCGCGCTGAAGAGTTCTGGGACGGATGTCGACATCAGTGACCTCGAGATTTCGCTGCTTGCAGGTGTCACCTACGCAGGATTCTGAGCACGCATCGGACCGGGTTCGGTGTATGCTGAAGCCACAAGGGAGGGCCGCATGAGGGCACTTTTTCTGGTGGTGTCGTTGCTTGGCTGGGGGGGATGTTCGGCCAGCAAGAGTGATGATACCAGCGCAGCCATGCTCGGAACCTGCGAACGGCCACAGCACGGCCTCACCGACCTCTCTCGAGACTTTGAGCCCTGGGATTGTGATGTACAACAGAGCACAGGTACCGCGGGCCCTGGAGCAACATCCTTTTTCTACGGAGTCTACAGCGGGACAGGCTCGACCTACTCCGGTTACGAAGAGTGGCACCTGTTCGTAAACGAGACGCTGGCTGGATCTGGCGAGTCCAACTGCATCATGCGATGGAGCGCGGAGGCTGTTCCCACAGACCCCGTCAGCTGTACGAGCTGTGATCTGGCTCTGGAGGTCGCTCTGACTCTGGATGAGGGCTGCAGCACCTGCCCCGACTACATGCTGGAGCCAGAGAGAGGCACAAGCTTTGTGACCTACGAGATCATGCAGCAAGACGGGAGCACCAACCGTTGGTTCTTTTCGGATTCCACCAACGAGTTCGGATCGGGAACATACAATGGGGCGGCCTTGAACTTTGAGACTCCACGGAGCTGCCGCTGGTTTTAGAGAGAGAGAGGATGAGGGCAAGACCAGAAGCCACTGGATTCGCGCTGATTCTTGCGGGAGGTGGGGCACGCGGGGCCTATGAGGCCGGCGCACTTCGGTACATCCTTGGCGAACTCCCGCGACGGCTGGGCCTCCCCGTCTCCGCAGACCTCATTTGCGGATCCAGCGTGGGCGCGCTCAACGGCGCAACCATCGCCGCCTGGAATGGAGACGCAGAGGGCCCGACCACACTCAGCGAGTTCTGGGTCAATCTGTCCTGCGCGGACATCTACCGGTTTGAGGCCCTCGACTTGCTGCGCTCGCCCATGCGAGTGCTCCGTGGACCTGCAGGAAACGAGATGGCATGGGTCGACGCCCGACCTCTCCATGGGCTCATGAGAGAGACCTATCCATGGGCCCAGCTGCATGAGGTCATCGACACCCACCGCCTGACGGCTCTCGTTGTGACCGCCACCGAGGTCTCGACCGGACTGTGTACACAGTTCATCGATGGGCATATTCCCCCGACATCCCTCGAGCAGCATCCCGGCATCAAGCGCCATCACACCCGTATTGGGCCGGAACATGTCCTCGCTTCATGTGCGATACCCTTCTTGTTTCCACCCATCGACATCGACGGACAGCCGATGGTGGACGGGTCGCTACGCCAAAACACACCGGTTGCACCCGCCCTTCGACTGGGAGCAGACCACCTTATGGTGATTGGCACCCGCCATGAGAAGGAGCCGTCGGCTTCGCCAACACACGAGACACCATCCACTCCCGCACTTCTGGGGAAGGCCCTGAACGCACTGCTCCTCGACCCCGTACACCACGACTTGGCAAGAATCGACCTCATCAACCGAATCCTCGAGGCCGGCGAGGATGAATACGGGCCCGACTTCATCAGGCGACTCAACCACCGGCTTGAGGAATCACTGACCCGACGTCTTCGGCGCATAGAGGTGGTGTCGATTCATCCGTCGGAGGACCTGGGCGTGTTGGCTGCTGAGACGTACTCACCCGACAAGATAAACGCTACGCGAGGCACCCGAATCATGCTCAACACGATTCGCGGCGACACGGAGGAGTCGGATCTCTTGTCCTACCTTCTGTTCGACAAGAGCTACACCGCAACCATTGAGCAGCTTGGGTACGAAGATGCCCGTCGCCAAGAGACCGACATCGTTCGCTTCCTGGAGTCAGCAGTCAAGGCAACTGGTTTGTGATGTTGACGGTGTGGAGCTGTCTCCAGTCCGCCCCTGCCTTAGGGAGCGCCGTGAAGGCCAAGAATGTCTGACCATCACGCGTGACCAGCGCCGGCTCACCTGCGGCAACCAAGCCAGTATCGATCTTTACCGTCTGGCTGCCATCGAGCTTCGTCAGGAAAATCTTTCGCGACTGCTCCGGGTCCGATACCCCATAGGCTACCCACTTCCCGTCACTTGAAAGGCTGGGCTGGGCACGTAGCGGCAGTCGTACATTTTGAGCAAGCACCGTCTTCTGACCAGGGGCCGCCGACGTTACGATGTCCCACTGGTTGTCTCCTCGCTCATTCGAAAAGTACACAATGGTATCTCCCGACCAGTTGGGGCGAGATTGGTCACCGTTGCCCCCGACCCAAGGCCGAGAGTTCGACCCTTCGAGAACGAACATATCCTCGCCTCCCCTGTTCTTGCGGCTGTACGCCATGCGCTGGCCATCCCCGTGGAAGGCGGGAGCCATCTCCGAGAAGGGGCTAGTGA
>CAZKOI010000312.1:0-4501 GCA_964554315.1 uncultured Enterobacterales bacterium
CTCGATTGGACCGATGCCCGGGTCGAGGTGATTCAGGTGCCG
The DNA here is from genome assembly GCA_964554315.1 of uncultured Enterobacterales bacterium. Classification (GTDB taxonomy): domain Bacteria; phylum Myxococcota_A; class UBA796; order UBA796; family UBA796; genus UBA796. The sequence continues at coordinate 43 of CAZKOI010000312.1, forward strand.
GTGATGGTTGGGTGGACTGCTGAAGAAGTGGTCGCTCCACGGACCGAGCGTACAGCAGCGGGTGAGTTTGTGCCTGTGCGTACCGGACAAACGCGCCCAACCTCCCCTGCAGTCAGTACCGAAGGCGCAATGCTCGCGCGGCCCTCATCGGCCCCAGAGGCGGTACAGGCGGAAGGCCTAGCGGTCAGTGAGGCGGGCGCGGCCCGATCACCGGGCCTAGCAGGCGGGTCCTCAGCCGCTACAAAATCTGCTCCACGAGCCGGATCATGGCGATCTGGATTTGAGGCCACGATGGATCGGGTCCAGAGCGGGGTCGTTCACAACAACATGCCCATTTGGGCGCAGCGGTCGACCGGCCGCCCTCGTATCTCCGGAACCGATGATCTGGTGCAGCAGCTGGCGAGCGCATCTGCACCAGAGCAGGTGGTACAGGTGCTCATGGATAGCGGTGATGCCGCTAGGCGTGCAACGTCGTCGCTTCCCCAGCCCGTGATTCAGGTGATTCAGCAGATCAAGACTGAGGCGGCGAGGGCCGAGGGGGAGGTTGTCCGTGAAGCGCGACAAGAGCGAGCTGAGGTTGCGACGGAGACGGTGCGGGCGAGAGCCAACCGGAGGGAGAGCGCCCGGTCGACCACCCGTGTGGCTCGCACCATGACGGGGCTGAACCCCAGAGGCGGCTCATCGTCGGCATCGTCGCCAGCGATGAACAAGGTCACTCAGCTCGCTAAGCGCCTGCAGGAACTTATCGCAATGGCAGAGAACCAGAACCGCTCGGGTGCCCGGCAGCAAGTACGGATGGCGGAAGACTCGGGAGCAGCCAAGGCGGAAGGGCAGGCTGCGCCTACCTCTGTGGAGACGGGCCGCGATGCGTCCGCAGATGTCGACACACTGACTCGAGAAGTCACCGAGATGGTGACACGCGAACTTGAAATGCGCCGTGAGAGACGGCAGGAGGATCCGGATGGCCGAAGCATCTGGTGGTAGTGGTGTTAGCAAGGCAGTTTTCTTCGCTGAGGCGGAGGGCGGAGGCTCTAAGAGCTTCACGGTTCAGTACAACCCGAAGGACTTCAAGTTCGACAAGAAGGTGTCCTGGAAGGAGCACGACGACCAAGGTCAGGAGGGCTCGCTCGAGTTCCAGAAGGCCACGCCGGCTACCATGTCGATGGAACTCATCTTTGACACCACCCATGACAAGTCGGATGTTCGGACGGTTTGGGTGAATCGATTGTTGAGTCTCACCAATCCGGTCGTGAAGCCAATCGGTGGGCAGGCGGGTCAGCTCGACAAGGCGCGTCCGCCCAAGGTGACATTTGCCTGGGGCAAGTTTGAAATGTACGGCGTCATCGAGTCGCTCAATGTCTCTTACATGATGTTCTCATCCGAGGGCACGCCGCTGCGAGCGAAGGTCGCCATCAAGATGAAGGAGTGGTCGCCGGAAAACTATGCGGATGGAGATGGCGGGCCTCGGGCGGGATACGGCAGCGCGCCGACCAAGCTGGTCACTGTCCAGGCTGGAGAGACCCTCGCGTCTCTCTCAGCACGAACCGGTGTGCCTGCAAAGAAGCTCGCAGAGGACAACGGGTGGGACAATCCTCTCGAGGACGTAAAGGCCGGAGTGAAGGCGCTCATTAAGCGCGAGGCAAAGGCGGCTCTTCCCGGAGTCCCTGATTCGGTCTGGAAGAAGTTTTAGGGGGCGGTATGGCGAAGAAGCAGGAGCGCAGCACAGCCACGTCCTACGAGGTCTCCATCGCAGGCCAGACCTTTGTCCAGACCATGCGGGATGGCCTTCAAAGGCTGGAGGTGCATGACCACGTGGACATGGTGACGATGTTGGTGATTCAGCTCGGCGGTGCGGAGGCGCAGCCTGAGTGGAACTTCAACATAGGTGACCCTGTAGAGTGCAAGCTTGGGAAGGGAGGAGAGTCGATCTTTAAGGGCGAGGTGACCTCCATAGAGCCGTCCTATGAGGTCAGTGGCATCACCAGCATCACACTCCGTGCGCTCGATCACATGCATCGCCTTGGGAGGGGCAGGCGTACCCGTTTCTGGACCTCGCGCTTGGACTCACAGGTGGTCGAAGAGGTGGGGGCAGAGTGTGGACTCAGCGTCGAAGCCGACGGTACCGATCAAATCCGCGGCTACATTCTCCAGCGAAATGAGAGCAATGTCGCCTTCCTCAAGCGGCTCGCCGCCCGTAACAACTACATCCTTCGAGTTGAGCGCGACGCGCTGACATTCAAGAAGCCGACCTTCGAGGGCACGACCAAAGAAGTCAAGATGGGCGAGAGCCTTCGGTCGGTTCGCTTTGCATTCAACAGCGTGGATCAGGTGCAGAAGGTTGTGGTGAGAGGCTGGGATCCCAAGACCAAGATGGAGGTTGAGGGCTCAGCCGAGGCCGGCGATCTCGTTAAGATTGGCGGGGGTGAGTACGGGGCCACGGTATCCGGCCTATTCGGAGACTCTGTTGCCTACGTGACGGACATTCCGGTGACCGAGCAATCCCAGGCCACTGCACTCGCCAAGGCGGAGCTGGATAGGCTGGCTCGGCAATTCTGCCGTGGCACCGCGCAGATCCAAGGCGATGATCAAGTTCGAGCAGGATCTATGGTTGAATTTTCGGGCCTCCCGAAGGGCCAAAATGGCAAGTACTTCGTCATTGCTACCCGTCATGTGATCTCCGTGCGCAGCGGATACACCACCGAATTGACCTTCTGTAGCAATACAATGGGCACCTGACTTGGGGTGACATGAGTTCTCAGAAGGAATTCCTTGGCCGTGGATGGGCCTTTCCGTTTCGCTTTGACCCAGCCAGCGGAGGTGTCGCATTCTCGGAGTTTGAGGAAAACATTCGCCAGTGCATCACCATCATCCTCTCTACGAGGCCGGGTGAGCGACAGATGCTGCCGGACTTCGGGTGTCGAGTCCATGAGTTGCTGTTTGCGCCGAGTACTTCCACGACCTCGCTCATCGCGGAGGGCCACGTGCGGGACGCGCTCCGAAAATGGGAGCCGCGTATCGAGGTTGACTCGGTCAGTGCGTTGCCTGATTCATCTGGCGCGCTTCGAGTCGAGGTAGTCTATCGAATCCTTGCCACCGACGCCGTACAAACCGTGGCCCATGTGGTATCCAACACGAGCGCGCGCTGAACTAGACCCTGACAATGTGACCCATGCCGATCAAGCCCCCTAATCTCGACGACCGACGCTATGAAGACATCTTGGCCGAGGCGGAGTCTCTCATCCCGCAGTACTGTCCGGAGTGGACAAACCTTGGTGATGCAGACCCGGGGATGACCCTGGTGCAGCTCTTCTCGTGGATGACCGAGCTCACCATCTATCGGCTCAATCGGGTTCCAGATAAGACCTACATCCACTTCCTGAACTTCATCGGGGAGGAGCGCCACACGGCCGAGCCAGCCGTCGTGCCGGTCACGTTCAATCTACAGGGCGATGGACCTGTCGAGCTCAAGGCGGAGACAGCGGTCTCGACGCGGCAGCAGGAGGGAAGCCCGGCGCTTGAGTTCCTGACGGTTGATGGGCTCACTCTCCACGACTCGCGAATTACGAGGGTTATGGCTGTAAAGGGGGGCGCCAAACCTGCCGTTAGGGAGATGCCCTTCGGCGGCGGGAGCTTTGAGCCCTCGGTAGTGACCTTCGGCGCAGGGAAGGGTGCACAGCTCTTCGCACTCGATGCTGTAGAGGATGGCCCAGAGGCATACACGCCCTACCAGTACCTCTATGTATCGCACGATGACTTCCGGCTAATGAACCTTGACCCAGCCGCCAAGGGGGCACGAGGACGGCTGAGAATCCGGCGCAAGTCGGGCGATGATCTGAGTGTCATCCCCTTCTTTGACTGGGAGTATCCAACGGCGTCAGGGTGGCTTCCGATCGAGCTGACGGAAGAGACGGAGGAGCAGCTCGGAATGCGAGAGCAGTCCCTCGTCAGCGACTTCTCCGGCATTGTCCCGATCGGCATGATGGGAATGGGGGAGCAGACCTTCCCGCTGCCCGAGCCCGTCGCAGACAATCCTTGGTGGATTCGAGGTCGCCTCAACTACGAGCGCTGGCTTGCTGCCCGGATGCTGGATGACCTCGATGTGGGCTGGCAGGATGACCGCGGCGGGGAGCTTCGCCAGCTCCACAACTGGCGAGTGCGTGCATCGGGCCGTACGCTCGAGTTCTTTCTCCAAGACCTGCCGCCGATACGAGGAGGCTGGACGGTAACATTCTCAATGGTCGACAGAAGCCTCCCTGCGGGTCTTCGGGGGTACCTCCCGATGTATCGCTGGTACTACCGCCGAGGCGAGGGCTGGGAGGAGATCCCCGCGGACCGCGTTCGTACCGAGGGTACCAATGTCGTGCTCACGGGACCGATGACCGACATGGCCACTGACGGCTTCAACCTTCGGGCTGAGCGCCTCGAGACGGCCTTCATCAGAGGTCTCGCTCCCGACCTC
>CAZKOI010000313.1:0-4496 GCA_964554315.1 uncultured Enterobacterales bacterium
GTGGAGGATGTGACCGACGTAGGGCCGGTATGGACCAAGCGCACCCTACGTGTCGAGGCCCTTGCGACAGAGTCGGGTCGATGGATCTTGGGGCCGTGGTTGGTCGAGTCAGCGCGGACAACCGCGCTGACGGAGCGGGTCTTGCTCGACGGCGTCTCGATCGACGGTCGGACGCCTGTCTCCTCGCCGTCATCGGCGATGCAGATTGTGGTGCCAAGCAGCGCCTTGGAGGGGGGTGATTTGCCGAAGGTCGTGTCCATGCTTGGCCATCGATGGGCTGTGGTCACTCCGGAGCAGCGTCCCGTCGACTCGGAGGTCATGACGGGAATACGAATCGATTACCGGGAGCGTGGGCAGCCCGTCTGGTCAGCGCTGGCGCTCAAGCCGGAGGCGGACTTGGACGTCTACAGCGATGGGCAAATCCTGCGGGTGCGCGACTGATTCAGTACAGCTCGGGAACCGCCGGAGCGTCGGTGCCGGTGTCGTGCAGATCTCCACCCGTCCCGGTGTCCACCTCTGCTTCATCCGAGGGAGATGCCGTGTCCGTGTCTTCAGCGGCGTCATCCCCCGTGTCGGTCATTCCTGTGTCTGGAATACCCGAATCAGGGGCAGGTCCGTCCGTTTCGAAGCAAGCGGCATCGCAAGCATCGGTTGGGCCGAGGGTGTTGTCACCGAACAGGTTGTCGCAGGCCAAGATCGTCGCCGTCGCACAGCCGAGGCCAAATCCGCCGTTGCTGGTGATGTTGTTGTCGATGAGTGTCGCTGTGGTGTCCGTGAGCTGGATGCCGTTTTGCGCATTGTTCTTGATGGTGGAGCTTGTCATGCTCAGCTCGGCAGAGGTCAGCCAGAGCCCGTGATATCCGCCGAACTGACTCGTGATACCGTCCAACTCGACGCTCCCCCCCGATGCCTGGATCCCCACGCCGCCGGCGCCGTCGATGGTGACGTTTGTACCCGAGAGGTCTCCGCTCTCCATCGAGATTCCCGAGCCGCTGGTCGTCGAAATGGCCACGTCTGTGAGGATGAGGTTGGCCCCAGACGTCGCGATGGCGTCGCCCCCGACCTCAGAGATAGTGGTGTCCGAGAGGGAGAGGGTGCTCGTGGCCTCGTCCACTCCCAGGGTGGAGGAGACGAAGGTGATGGCCCCTCCCCAGTCACCGGTCTCGGTGATGGTGACATTGCTGAAGTTCAGGTTGACGTCGGAGGTGTAGGACAGGCCGTCCCGAACCCAGCCATCGCCAAATTCAAGCGCCGCACTGGTGATGAAGCCAGACGAGTTCGCGCGGAGGACCTCTACATCACTAAAGGTGTGGGTGCCGCCGAGCGCGCTGAGCGCCATGGCGGACGTGTCGCTGAAGCTCGATGAGGTGATTGTGGTGTCGCAGCCCTCAGAGAAAAGCGCCGCATAGTTCGCATTCGCTGGGCTCGAGGGGACAATGACCACGCCATCCGACCAAACCTCATACGAGCGGTCCTCCGATGTAAGCGTGGTGTCGACGACTTGGTTCTCCAAGGACATGACGCCCTGGATGCAGGCTGCAGCATGACCCGATGACATGCTGAAGACGTTGTCAGTCATGTCGAGTGTGCCGTCGACCACAAGCGCGCCGTACTGTGCATAGTCGGTCCAGGTATTCCCTTGGACGGTGAGGTTTGCACCGTTTGCATAGACGCCTCTCGACCCGGACGTGAAGGTGTTGTCCGATACGACGTGGTCGCCTTCGTACCAAGCTTGGATGTCGGCTCCCACCCGGTCGTAGTAGACGTAGAGGAAGCTGGAGGACCCGGAGGTAAAGCTCTCTGCGACCTCATAGGAATCGGTGAAGCGAGAGTTGGTCACTGTCGAAGACGGGCTGAGATAGCTGACAACACTCGCGCCCAGCGCATTGATGGACGGCGCCGAGAAGTCCGAGTCGTCGACCAGCAGAGTGCCCTGGAAGTTCATGATGCCGGCACAACCGTTGTCGTGCACGTTGATGCCGTTGAACATCAGGTCGGACTCGAGTGCACCAATGCCGATGCCTGCTGAATCGTAGACGCCGCCGCCCGTCCAGTCAGCCGTCGAGGTCCTGAAGGTGGCACCGCCATAGTCGCCGACGGTGGTGCACAGGGAATCCAGCGTGCTCTCGTGAACTCGAATCTCGCTGATGGTGGTGTCCGTTACGGTTGCGTCGGCATCGCGCACGTACAGCCCGTGCCACCCGACCCCGTCAATGGTGAGGCTAGTTAGCGTGGCACTCAGCGGCTCTGAAGACGCCGACCCGAGGTAGACCCCGCCGTGATTGAAGCCCGTCACAGTGAGGTTGGTGAGGGAGACTTCGGAGGCCGCCGTCAAGTAAATGCCGACTCCCTGGTCTGCCCGGCTCAGCGCCCAAGCGGTCGCATCTTCGAGCACGTGAGTGCTCGGGGTTGCCGATATCTCGGTGTTGGACAGCGATGCCGGCCCATCGAGGTCGTAGGCGCGAATACCGGTCACCGTGGGGTTGGCGATAGAGGAGCCATCAACGGTCAGGTGTCCGCCCGTCATGTGGATGGCGTAGGTCCCACCTTGGAAGGTATCGCTGACGCTCTGAATGGTGGCGTCGGTTCCTCGGATTGCGGCGCCGAGCGAATCACTGAAGAGGTTCCCTGAGGTGTAGAGCGATGCCCCGTCTTTGGCTCGGGCGTCCCCGACGATGCCTTCCTCGTCGGCTTGGCCATCAAAGAATTCGTTGCCTTCGAGGCTCAAGGTGGCGCCTGAATCGGCGACGGTGGCGTACCCTCGGAGCCGATCGAAGAGGCAGCTCACAACCCGCATCGAGCCTCCATCGTCGATGTAGATCGCAGTGCCGTCACGCTCACTGAAGTTGGCCGATTGCAGGAGGACATTCGTGCCGCCCTTCACGCGAACCGGCGTGTCACCGACCTCCCCGAAGGAGATGACGCGGAGGTTGATGTTGTCGACGGCATCGACGAGCACACCGACACTGGGGCCGCTGACGGTGACCCAAGACACCGTCACATTGTCCGCCCGAATTGAGATCGCAGAGGTATCTTCAGGATTATCGATGATGGCCGGCGCGCCGGATGTGGGTCCCTTCAGGGTGATGGCTTTGTCGATGATCACGCGCTCGGAGTAGGTCTCGCTGCAGAGCGAGATGACGTCACCATCCTCGGCCCAAGAGAGTGCCTGAGAGATCGTCGCAAAGCCGCCTTTTCCGTTGAGCGTGATGCATCCATCGTCGGGCAAGGTTTCCGTGCTCTCCGTGCCGGCATCAAGGGTCGGCGGCGGTGAAACATCCCCCTTCTCCGAGCCGCATGCGGCGATCAACGAGACGAGTAGTGAAAGTCGGTGAGCCATTGCTTTTGTATCTCCTGCTGAGTTGTACCTGGGAACTTCAGAGGTCTCAACCTTGTGGACAAGATAAGGGGGCTGGAACGGAGGGATTGTGCCAAACGAAGACCTTGAAAATCGGCTGAACGAACGAAACGCTCAGGCCCTGCTGGGGGGTGGACAGGCTGCAATCGACAAGCAGCATGAGCGCGGAAAGTGGACGGCTCGCGAGCGCATCGACGCATTCTTGGACGCGGGTACTTTTCGTGAGCTTGACCGCTTCGTGATGCATGACTGTGCCGACTTCGGCATGGACTCGAAGAAGGTCTATGGCGATGGAGTGGTCACGGGCTACGGGCGCGTCGACGGTCGGTTGGTCTATGTCTACGCCCAGGACTTCACCGTCTTTGGGGGCTCTTTGTCGGGCGCTTACGCGAAGAAGATTTGCAAGATCATGGACATGGCGATGCGTAACGGCGCGCCTGTGGTGGGGCTCAACGACTCGGGAGGAGCTCGCATCCAGGAGGGTGTGAAGTCGTTGGGTGGATATGCCGACATCTTTCTTCGAAACGTGCAGGCAAGCGGCGTTGTCCCTCAGCTCACCGCTATCCTCGGGCCCTGTGCCGGCGGCGCGGTCTACTCGCCGGCGATTACCGACTTCATCTGCATGGTGCAGTCAACATCGTTCATGTTCGTGACGGGTCCCGACGTCATCAAGACGGTGACTCACGAGGAAGTGACGAAGGAAGAGCTGGGCGGAGCCGACACCCACTGCGGAACCAGCGGGGTGGCTCACTTTTCTGTCCCTGACGAGGCTGCGGCGCTGGCTCTGCTGCGTGAACTGATAGGCTACATCCCAAGCAACAACATGGAGAGTGCGCCTAGCCGCGAGTCGGACGACCCCGGCGACCGCGTATGTGCGGCGCTGGACGACTTGGTTCCTGAGAACCCCAATAAGCCCTACGATGTGACCGAACTGGTGAAAGCGGTTGCGGATAACGGGGAGTTCTTGGAGGTAGCCTCCCAGTTTGCTCCCAATGTGGTGGTCGGTTTTGTTCGTCTTGGGGGTCGCAGCGTGGGTGTGGTGGCGAACCAGCCCGCACACCTCGCGGGCGTGCTCGATGTTGATAGCTCCACCAAGGCGGCGCGCTTTGTGCGGTTCTGCGATGCCTTCAACATTCCG
>CAZKOI010000314.1:0-1253 GCA_964554315.1 uncultured Enterobacterales bacterium
GCATGCAGGGAGGCCTGACCCCTGAAGCCATGCTCTCCACGCACATGACCGATGCTTACAACCAAGTCCTCGTCAGCGCGGGTGCTCGGTATTACTTCATCGAGGCAAAAGAGACCCTTCAGCCCTTCGGCGTGGGACACCTCGCCTATGCAACAAAGGCGCCATCCGCACTCGGTGTCACCGTCGGTGGCGGCGCCATCTACCGAATCGACCGTGACTTCTTTGCGGAGGCGCAGGCCTCTTACCACCTCACCCTCGGCGACGCATTCAACGTCGCCACCATCGGGTTTGGCGGTGGGATGAAGTTCTAGTCCAGGCCCGCGGATGCCACACCACACCATGTTCACGTTCTTGCTCGCTGCCGTCTCTCTGCCCGCAATGGCGGACGTCGAGACCGGTCTCTCCGCCGGCTACGGCATCACCTCCGCCTCCAGCGGCGGAAGCCCCGAGGATGGGCTGTTCGCCGGAGGCCGCGTCGGTCTCGCTGTGTCGAACCCGCTCCAGATCGACCTGCAGGTGTCACGGTATTCTGCTTCGTCGGGCGGACTGGCGACCACGCAGATCGTCGCAGGCGCGGGAGCACGCTTTTACCTGGCCGACGCTGAGCTCCGCCCGTTCGTCTCCGGCCACATCAACCACCACTTTGAGGCTCGGATCGAGGGTGGCGGCGAGTCCGTGGCGCTGCCAAGCAGCGGCGGGCTGGGCGTTCAAGCCGGTGTGGGTCTTCAGCAGGACATCTCTCCCACGCTTTACGCTGACGCCCGAGTGACCTTCGCGAAGCAGCTGTTGGGATCGATGACCTTTGCTCACGGGGCCGTCTCGTTGGGCGTTGGGCTTCGACTCTAGCGGTCCACCGATCCGACCTAGGCACCAACGCTCGCCTCTCGGTGCCCATGAGGTACGATGGAGGTGATGAATCCCCGCTCCTGGCTCCTGATGATTGGTACCGGCTGCATCTCAGCCAAGTATGCCGAGCTTGCGGCGCCTGAAGACTCGGGAGCAACGCCCATCACACCAAGATGGGAATTGACGCAGTCACCCCCGAGCGGCTGCGAGAACCCGACGACCGAGCCGACCTTTGTAGAACAGGGCCTCGCTCTCGGACTCGAGGAAGATCACATCGACACGGACGCGGCTCAGGGGCACGTGGACGGTCCTTCCTTGGCCCTGGCCGATATTGAGGGCGACGGCCACCTGGAGCTCGCCGTCCTGCGCATGGAGAACGGCGACAGCATCCTCTACAGGGGGGTCGA
>CAZKOI010000314.1:1263-4475 GCA_964554315.1 uncultured Enterobacterales bacterium
CGGATTTGCGGCTCACCCCGGAACGGTGTACCCCGGCCGTGCAGGTCTCTTCGCCGACGCGGATGAGGACGGAGACCTCGACCTTCTGGTGGGTGGGCTCACGCCCGTGTGGCTCTCTTTCAATCCAGGGGGCACATGGGAACAAGAAGCCTGGCCGGCGCTCGACCCGCCCGAGGAGCAAGAGACCCGCTCGCTGGTCCACGACCTCAGCCTGGGCGACTTCGACCTCGACGGCCACGACGACGTCTACGTGGTCCGTACGGCGGTGCCGTTTGGTGACGGGGTCGCGCGCAACGACCGAGTGCTTCGACTGGGCTCTGACGGCCTCCGTATCGATCGCTCTCTCGTTCCTGAGGAGGTGGGTCTGAGGCACGGTTTCGACGCCATCACCTTCGATGAGGACGGCGATGGCGACCTGGACACCTACCTCGTCCACGATCATGGTGCGACGGTCGGACCCAGCACCCTGCTGTCCAACAACGGCGGACAGTTTGAGGATGCCACCGACACGTGCTTCTGCAGTCTCCAGGTCAGCGCCAAGGGCGTCGATCTTGCGGACATCAACGGCGACGGTCAGCCCGAGCTCTTGGTCACTGGCGCCCCGCTCAACCACCTCTTGTCACGCGATGAGACCGGATGGATAGACATCTCCGATACCTCCGGAATCCGCGAGGGCGTGAGCACCGCGGCCGGCTGGGGTGGGACCTTTTTAGACATCGACAACGATGGCGAGCGGGACATCCTGCTGGTCCAAGGCGATCGCTGGAATCCAGGCGAGGTCATTCTTCCCGACGGAACGGAGGCCCGCTTTGACGAGCCCATTCACCTGTTGAGGCAGACAGATGGCCAGTTTCAGGATGTCGCCAGTTCCCTGGGTCTCTCGGCAGAGGGCTCCTTTCGTGCAGTACTCGCCGCCGATCTGAACAAGGATGGGGTTCAGGACATGCTCATCACGCAGGTCTCAGGACGCACCCTCGCGTACATGTCCACAGGCTGCACACAGGCCAACTGGATCGCCGTCGACGCGCCGATAGGCGCCAAGGTGACCGTGTACGCTGGAGAGGCCCAGCACACCGACTGGTCGAGGGTCAGTCGCGGCTACCAGAGCACCGCCCGAATTCCGCTGCACTTTGGGTTAGGCCAGGAAGCCCAGGTGGACGAAGTCACCGTCGACTTCCCCGGCGGAACGTCCCAGACCTTCTCCGGACCCTTCCCTGCAAGACAGACGCTGACCATCTCAAGGCTCTAGCATTCCGGTGTCGTCGGAATGATCGATGGCCTCCACGCGGGGTATGACCTCCACCTCGGCATGAGCCTGTTCACCCGACGTGTTGGTGACCGTCATCGCCATGAGGTTTGCCTTCGACAAGAAGGTTGCTGTGCCCGGGTCGATTCGCCCGAGATACCCGTACATCCCCACGGCCTGCCCCGCGCAGCCTCCCGATCCTGGAAGGGCCTCGAGCCGAAGACGATAGACTTGGTCGCTGATGCGCTCACCGGTCTCCACTGTCGTGATGGTGTAGTGGATGGTGGCGATCTCCGTGACATTGTGGATGCGAACGCTCCCCAGGATGTGGTGGCCATCTTGGGTGCCGTGAATCACGTCAATCGGTTCGCCTGCGGCCAACGGCTCAAAGGCAAACTCCCCTGTCCCGAGCTCGACCCGCATCGTGTCGACCAGACAGGGCTCGGCAGGCTCGCTGGGTGGCTCTCCGGTGTCAGTCTGCGCGTACTTTGCTTCGCTGCCTGAGCAGCCCAGCAACAGCAAGGCAAGGAGGAAGGAGCCATTCATCCCTGCAGTCTACATGGGCGGGGGGCCACCGTCTGGAGGACCGCCTCCGGGACCGCCGCCGGCACCGCCCCCGGAGGTGCCGGAGCAGACCACCTGGTCATCAATCACTTCGCCGTAGAGGGTGGGACCCGGCATGTAGGGGAAGCTAGAGGTGATGTGATAGTGATACCCGATGCCGTCATGGTCATGGCCATTGTGCGCGTCCAAGTGCTCGCCGCCGGCGGCCGCACAGGGCGCGCTGAAGTAGTGGTCTTCGTAGTAAAGCGCTGCGCTCCCTGCGAAGACGTTTCCGGAGAGACTCTCAACGTACTCAGCCGTGGACGGACCCGGCGCCGATGCCGCGACGGTGCCCGCGCCCGGATCCATCGGATCGACCATCACGCAGGACCGCTCCCCCCCGCCGCCACAGCCCGTCAGGTCCTCCGGATCGTCGTAATCCCTGACCATCCAGCAGCTCTGCGCTAGCGTATCTTCGTCGTGGCGAGGGCCATGGATCGGATAGCCGTCAGCGGCATAACCATAGACCGGACTGTGCCCCGCTCCGTCATCCCCGACGGCCGCGGCCAAGCAGCCGCTGTAGGTGTGATGGTGATAGTCGCCGTTGGCGGCATGGCCGACGCAGGGGCCCATGTCGAAGATCTCTAGAACCTGCGCGACGTTCCGCCATTGGCCCTCCGCGTCGTAGGTCTGTCCGTCGGACCAGTTGTAGACACTTACGCCGTTGAGCCACCAACCGATTGCCCCTAGACCCAGCTCACACACACTGTCCGCTGCTGCTGGGGTTGGACTCGCCGGGAGCTGGAGGGTCTTCTCTGCGGCAGCTGGACACGCTGGCCCCGGCGGAAACCATCCGAAACCGGCACCGTCGGCGCAGCCATATTGCGCGCTCTGGTAGCCTATGTCTGCACCCCAGTCGTAGGTCACACCCACCTCGGCCGTCGTCTGACCCGTCGCGAAGTCGGAGGCTGCGTTTCCTCGTGCGTTGAGGGCCGCAATCTCCTCAGCGTCGAGAGTAACCGTGTAGCTCGGGAGCCCATTGGAGCGAATGGTCCAGACCTCCCCCTCGAGCACCACGCCGGTGACGTCAGTCGGGGTCCCTGCATCGATGATTGCGCTGGTGCCCTCGCTCATGATCCAGGAGGTGCAGATCGCCGCGTCCGTCGCCTCGCCACAGTCAACCTCAACGACATTCTCGTCTTTGTCTGCGCACCCAAGCGCCAGGGTGCAGAGCAGTAATCGGTGCATGGACATGCCTCACAGCGCGTCAGGGGCGCTCGTCGGGGGGGGTTCGGATAATCAGCATTCGCATCTCAGACATATCCTCCATCGCATACTTGAGCCCCTCGCGACCGAGACCGCTCTCTTTGACGCCGCCATAGGGCATGTGGTCGACCCGCCAGCTCGGGATGTCACCGATGAC
>CAZKOI010000315.1:0-4452 GCA_964554315.1 uncultured Enterobacterales bacterium
CGGTGTGGGTCGTGTTTCCTGCAGGGCCCCATGAACGCGCATTCGCCATGGCCACACGGCGGGACACGGTGGGCTGCGGATCAACCCCGCCGGAGTCGGGGAGGGTATTGACCGAGAAGAAGAGAAGTCGACCCTTCTTGATCACCACATCCACCGCACCTCGCCAGACGGGGATGTTCGTTCCAGGAAGGACCTGATCGAGCTGCACGTACCACGTGTCTGTGGTGGCGTCGTAGCCCGATCGACCGAGCCGCAGGTCGTCCATGTCGGCACCCAAGAGCTCGGGTGCGGCACCCAGAAACTTGCGGGAAGCAGCCTCAGCGTCCTCAAGGCGAGCGATCAGACCGACATCAACAGAGGGGCCCCATGCCGCGAGCGGGAGGCCGGTACGCTCGTCAAAGCGGGCCTTCCAGCCCCGTCCCTGTCCCCCCGTAAACCGCTGCCATGCCGGTGAGGTGCGAGCGCGGTACTGTTGCTCCTTGTGAAACCGAAACACACGCCCCGGCTCCTGGCCAATGAAGGGGGCACCATCCGGCTGAATAGCGAAGGTCGAGAGCGAGAAGAGCATGAGACTGAGCACAGAGGACCCCTGAAAAAAGCATGAGCATATTCGCGGCTTGGTTCTGTTTGCATGGTGGGCCGGATAGACTCCGATGTAAATGCTCACTCCACCACCGAACATCGTCTTGACACTCGCGGCCCTGAGCGTACTGGTGGGGGTCATGGGATGCACACCTGACCTCACCGAACCCACTGTGGTGCGCGTTGAAGATCTCCCGGAACTCAAGGCCGCGCCGACCATCGCCGATCTCCCGAGGGGCCGCTCAGCGGAGGTACGGGACGTCACCATTGCGTTGGTGGGAGAGGTTCGCGGCGAACTGGAGCCATGCGGGTGCCCGACCCTGCCGTGGGGCGGCTTCGAGCGACGGGCCACGCTCCTCAAGCGGCTCCGAGAGGCCGGCCCTGGTCCGCTGTTTCACATCGATGCGGGAGACATGCTGGTGAAAGGGTTCGCGACCCAGCGTGCGGACAAGATCGAGGAACGAGCCCAGGAGATGCTTCGACTCGGCGAGATGGTCGGCCTCGACCTCTGGGTGGTCGGCCCCTCGGACCTCTTGGCCATGTCTCCGGCGGCTCTCGCGGCACCGGGCGGCCCCAAACGCATCAGCGCCACATGGCTCCGATCCGACGGACGCCCCCTCCTCGAGCCGTGGACCGTGCTTGAGCGGGACGGCTTTCGGCTCGGGGTCGTCGGCCTAAGCGCACCGCCCACAGAGGCCTCTGGGCTGACTGCGCGCGACCCCGCTGAAGCCGCTCAAGAGGCCTTGGAGGCCATGCCGGATGATGTCGACTGGATCATCGGGGTCAGCAACCTCGATGACGTCACGGTGCGGCGCGTGTCCAGCGAGGTCAAAGGCTTGAGCGCGATCCTCACCACGCGAGGGACGTCGTACGACGAGCCCCAACTTGACCTCACCGCGGGCACCCCTATCATCGAGACACCCGATCGAGGGCGCTACCTCCAGGTCATTCATGCTCGCCTGGCGTCTTCGCCGAACACGCCCGTGCTCCTGCACCCCGAGCCACCGGACTGGCGAGCGCGACTCTCATCGGTGAAGCGCGGTGAACCCGACGCGCTGAGCGACGAGGGCCACGCTCGAAACTTGGCGGTGGTCAATACCACGCCGCTGAGTCCCGACCTCGATGAGATGGGTCCCATCCGTGCCCGCCTCGAACAGTACCAAGAGCAGCGGCGTGTTCAGGCGAGAGCCAATGCTGAGCGCCCAGACCCCCATGGGTCGTCGTTCGCCTCATCCGGCGCCTGCGTCAACTGCCACTCTGATGAGTTTGCTCGATGGACGCTCTCGAAGCACGCACAGGCGTGGACGACGCTGGTTCGTCGAGAGGAAACCCAAAACCCCGAGTGCGTCGGATGCCACACCACAGGCTACGGTGAGCCCGGGGGACTGGGTAATCTCAGCGAGACCAACATCCGCAAGTTCAAGGGCGTACAGTGCGAAGAGTGCCACGGCCCGATGGGAGGCCACCCTTCCGATCCCGAGGTGACCTCCCAGCCTGTGACGGAGCAGTCCTGCCTGACCTGTCATGACGAGGCCAACAGCCCCGACTTTGACTACGCGACTTATCTGCCCCGAGCCAGCTGCCAGGGCGGCGCACCGGCCGTGGTTCCACGCCCGCTCGAGTAGCGCGCGTCACTCACCAAGCGGCGAGGAACTTGTCGACCTCTTCTCGCTCCAGCTGACCCAAGGACAAGTCGAGGCAGGTGCTGCAGATCTCCACGCCGTTGTAGCTGTAGACGCCCCGCGCCTCAAAGGCTGACCGCGCACAGAGAGAACATGCGGCATGCTCGGAGGCGACCAAGCTTCGCCGATGCTGACTGACCTGAATGACACACTGATCGCAGATGACCGCCGTCGATCCACTCATCAGGTAGCCCACCTCACCGGACTCCCGGCCACAGGTGCTGCAGCGCGTAGCGTCGTCGCACTCCACCTTGCTCGGCGTCACATTGGTCGTGGGCGGCACGATGAAGGAGAGGAGTCTATCCACCTCGCCCGCAGCGCCCTTCTCGTTGGCGAGGGCCGTCAGCTTGGCGGTCGCAATCGGCTCACCATACATCGCCAGACCCGCCCACGCCGCTGTCGCGAGGTCGGTGTCGGCATCGGCGGCCCAGCGCGCGAGGAGCGACTTGCCCGCCGTGCTCCGTCGAACGCCGATAGCCAGCAGCAAGAGCGCCTGATAAGCGCGCGCCCGGCGGCGCTCGGTGGTGATGTTGTCGCGGTGCTCGCTTACGTCGGACGCAGGCCCGTGACGGTCCACGGCCGCCTTCTTCAGGTCGGCTTCTTCAAGCTTGAGCCCGCTCGTGAGGATGGGGTCGGGGAGCACTCCAGCCGCACTGAGCGCCTCGAGGCCGAGGCCCGGGCCGTAATTTGATGCCGGATCCCGAAGACGCGACGAAGCGGAAGCGCTGACCGCATTGAGGACCATGGAGCAGGCGGCCTCCCAGAGCTGGAACCGAAGCCCCTCGTCCTGCGTTCGGTCGATGGCCCCGAGGATGACACTGAGGTGCGAAGGGCCTGCATCACGAATCTCGTCGAGGATGGTGCTGATGCGCTGCCGAGTGACCGTGCGAGCATCCACCCGCCCCCCGGGAGGGAGACGATCGAAGGTCCCGACCTCTGCCTCTAAAGCCTTCACCAGCCACGATGAGTCTTGCGTATGGCGGCGAGTGCGAACCATCTCAATGTAGGTCGGCATGTGCTCGGGGTAGTCTCGGAGCGTGTCACGAAACACCCTTATGGCCTCCGCCGGGTCACCCTCTTCAAGCAGAGTACAGCCGAGCGCGTAGCGCGCCTCGAGGTGCTCAGGGTTGACCATGAGCGCCTTGTGGCACGCCTCTCGCGCCTTTGAGAAGTCGCCCTGCTGAAACCACGCCATGGCCATCCGGGCAAGAACGGCCGTGTCGTCAGGGCGCTCTCGCAGGTACGCCCTGAAGTGCTGAATGGCGTTGTTGTATTTCCCTGACTCATAGGCGACCTGGCCCAGATGAAACTTGGCGATGGCCGCGTGGTCAGGGTTCTCACGAAGCCGAACAAAGAAGCGCTGCGCCTCCTTGCTTCGGCCCGTCTTCATGCAGCAGAGCCCCAGGTCACGCAAGAGCTGTGGGTGCTGATCTGGCGAAGGCTCCAGGCACATCGCGCGAACCAAGTGATAGGACGCGCGCTCTATGAGGCGGCGGTGAGTGGTGTGGGACGCGAGCACCATCAAGGCCCGACCCAGAAACAAGTGGGTCTCCCATGCCTCTGGAGCGAGCCTGCAGGCCGCCTCGAGGTGTCGTACCGCACTCCCGTGATCCCCTCGAAGGCCCTCGAGCGCACCCAATGCTAGCCGAAGATCCGGGCGCTCAGCGTCCGCACCATGAGCCTGCGCGAGGTATTTCTCCGCGGCCTCCAGTCGCTCCATGCAGACCAGCGCGGCGCCGGCAACAACCAGTGCTGTGACCGCAGTGGGATCTTCCTGAAGCACGCGCCGGGCCAGGCTGAGGGCCGCACTCCAGTCCTCGTCACCGCCGCCATGCATCCAGCCCCGACTAAGGAGGGCTGTACACAGCTCCAGTTGAGCATCCAGGTCGTCTCCAGACGCCGCGACGCGCTCTTCAAGCTTGGAGATGGTCCAGTCCAGCTTGGCGTGTAGGAAAACCGAGGAAGGCATGATGCGCGAAGGGAAAAAGGGTGGGAACTACAGCCTAATCTATCTCTCAGAGCCCGCCATGTTCGCGATGGGGTGATAGTGACCCGCCCATGAAATCTGAACTCAGTACTTACCAACGGGAGCGCGCCTATCGCTGGCTCATCCCGCTCTTTGTCGCCTCGGGTGCAACCTCTCTCGTCTACGAAACCGTCTGGGAGCGCCAGCTCCACCTGATCTTCG
>CAZKOI010000316.1:0-4403 GCA_964554315.1 uncultured Enterobacterales bacterium
CGGGACGCGCGCTCGAGACAGCGCAAGCCCAGGCCGAGGCCGCCTCGGCCGCAGTGGTGGCCGAGCGTGCGGCCTTGGACCGGACCCGTGCCGAGCGTCGGCAGGCGGAGACGTCGAGGATGGAGGTTGAGCGACGCGCCGGTCAAACCCGGGCACGCCTTGAGTCGCTGGAGTCCCTCGCGGCTGCTCATGACGGGGTCGAAGAGCACGCGAAGAAAGCGCTCGCAGTGGACGGGGTCATGGGCACACTCGCGGACCACCTTGACGTGCCGGAGGCTCTGGAAGACCTGGTGGCCACTGCCGTAGGAGACGAGCTTGAGTACGTCCTAGTCCCTGACGCAGAGACGGCCGTCCGCGTGGCATCGGCGACGAACGGCCGCTTGAACATGCTCATCGTTAATGGCGAAGCTCAGCCCAGCGGCGCGCTCGCTGCGATTGGGGGCTCCGACGCCGCAGGATCGGCGTTGGCCCAGATAATCGGATCAGCGGCTCAGGCCGCTTCGCTGGAGGAGGCGCTCGCTGGCCATGCCGAGTCCGGTGGGGCCTATCTTGTGGAGTCTGGCCCGAATGGCCTCCCCGTGGTGGTCACGCCCCGAGGGGAGGTTCGCGTGGGCCCTGCCAAGACCCGGGCGACCATGGTGCTTCAAAGAAGACGTGAAATGGCCGCGCTGGCTGGGCTTCTACCGGACCTGGAGGTGCAAGAACGCACCGCGATCGAGCACCTTGAAGCCGCTCAGGTAGCGCAAGATGCCGCCCAGTTGGCGGTGGACAATGCTCAGGGCATGGAGAATGCGACGAAGCAGGATGTCGCAGAGAGACTGGTGGCCAAGCGAGCGGCATCAGCAGAGCTTGAGCGTCTTGAGAAGGCGCAGCGTGAGCGGCAGGAGGCGATGGGCTCCTTAGAAGCGGAGCGGGCGTCTCTTGACGAGCTGCTTGCTCGACTGACCACCGAGCAGCAAGGCCTTTCGGGAGCCATCGAGGCGGCGGCGGCAGAACAAAGCGCATGCGAAGAGCGGCTCCATGCCGACCAGGCGGCGCTGGGAGACGAAGAGGCTGCGGCAAAGGATGCGCGCCAGATCGCCGTTGTACAGAGAACGGAGCTCTCAGGCATCGAGCAGCGTGTCCACGGACTGATGCAGGTCGTCAATGCTGCACAGCAAGCGGAGGACAGCGCGGCCAGGCAGGTGACTTCCTGCACGACAGACATCGAGGCGGCCCAAAGACGAATCAGTGATCTGTCCACCGAGGACCAAAAGCTCACCGAGACGTTGGCACAGATCACGGAAGACCAAGCCGCGCTCCGCGCCAAGATTGAAGCTGCGAAGCAGCAGATCGCCGACGCTCGATCCGGTTTGAAGGGGGCAGAAGACGCCATCCGTGGCCTTCGGGACGCCCGCGAGGCCGCCACGACAGAGCGGACGGACCTCGAGCGCCAGCTTGAGCAGATCAAGATGGGTATCAGTCAGATTCGAGGCCAGCTCGATGAGCGATACCAAGTCAGCGTCACCGCTCTCCTCGACCGACTCGAGCGAAACGGACAAGTGGTCGTTGAGGTCCCAGCGGAGGCTCGGGAAGTGGTCGGGGATGGCGCATCGGATGATGACCTCCCGCCCATGGATGATGGTCTCGAAGACCTCTGCATTAAGCCAAGAATGCTGGAAGATGCGGAGTTGGTCTCCGCGTGGGTGGAGCGGCTGACCGAGGCAAAGCGAAAGCTCGAGCGCGTCGGTGAGGTGAACCTCATGGCGGTGCAGGAGTACCAAGAGGTGAAGTCACGGCACGACACGATAGACGCGCAGCGCGCGGACCTGGAGGAATCGGTTCGTGCCATCCGCAACACGATTGCACAGCTGAATCGAACGTGTCGAGAGCGGTTCAGGGAGACCTTCGACCGCGTCAACGTGTTGTTCAAGGACGGGTACCCCAAGTTGGTGGGGGGTGGGCGAGCTCAGCTGGTCCTGACGGACGAGGAGGACATGCTGGAGACCGGTGTGGACATTGAGGTCCAGCCTCCGGGCAAGCGCCTGCAGAACTTGGCTCTTTTGTCGGGCGGTGAAATGGCAATGACGGCCATCGCGCTGATATTTGCGCTCTTTCAGGTAAAGCCGAGCCCATTCTGTCTTCTTGACGAGGTCGATGCGCCGCTCGATGAGGCCAACGGTGCACGCTTTAACAATCTGCTCCGCGAGATGGCCAAGCTCTCGCAGTTCATCGTCATTACCCACAACAAAAAGACGATGGAGTGCGTGGATACGCTCTATGGTGTGACCATGCCGAACGCGGGTGTCTCGCAGCTGGTGAGCGTGAAGCTCGATTGAGCACTCTGCGCCCCCGTATTAGGAGCGCTCCGCTATGGACACAAACACCGCAATCGTCGCCTCGTTAGCAGGCTTTGTCATCCTTGTGCTCGTGCTCGTGGTGCTTCGGAAGCCAAAGGCTCTCGGTACGGACGACGCCTCATCGCCAGAGGATACGAGCACCTCCTTCCTGAGTGGACTCTTAAAGACCCGATCCGCGCTCTCGGTCGCCCTAGCGTCCGCATTCTCAAAAGACTCAACGGCCCGTACGGAGGCGCTGGAAGAGGCACTCATAACAGCGGATGTTGGGGTCAAGACGGCGATGGATGTGATCGCGCAGCTGAAGCCTGCTGAACTCGCCGATGAGACCGCCACACGGGTAGCGCTCAGGGCCGCACTGCTTGAGCGAATCGGTGGTGATCATGCCCTGGTTGAGCGCTCAGAGGGGCCAACGGTCATCCTCGTCGTGGGTGTCAATGGCAGCGGAAAGACCACTACCATCGGCAAGCTGGCGAACCGCTACAAGTCCCGTGGACAGTCCGTACTCCTGGCCGCTGGCGATACCTTTCGCGCGGGTGCGATAGAGCAACTGAAGGTTTGGGGCGAGCGGGTTGAAGTCCCGGTGATTGCGCATCAAGAAGGCGCTGATCCCGCCGCTGTGATCTTTGATGGGATTGAGGCGGGGGTTGCGCGTGGTGTCGATGTCATCATTTGTGACACCGCCGGACGTCTACAAGCGCAAGGCCAGCTCATGGATGAGCTCGGAAAGGTGGCGCGCGTCATGGACAAAGCGCTTCCCGGATGCCCTCACGAGGTCTTGCTGGTTCTCGACGCAACCATCGGTCAGAATGCGCTCTCGCAGGCAAGGGCCTTTAAGGATGTGGTGGGTGCAACGGGGGTCGTGCTGACCAAACTCGACGGCACCGCTCGCGGGGGAGTGGTGGTGGCCGTCGGTGCGGAGATGGGCTTACCCGTGAAGCTCGTGGGCCTTGGGGAGGGCATTAATGATCTCGTGGACTTTGACCCCGAGGCCTTTGTAGCGGCGCTCCTCACGGAGGAAGAGTTGACGTCTGGGACCGTTTCTCGATAGTCATCCGGCATGCAAGTAAGAATCACTATCCGAGGCCGTGAGTATACCGTCCGAGGCGACGACAACGCCGACTCGCTACAGTCCCTCGCGGCCGACCTCGATCGGCGAATGGCAGAGACGGCGGAGCGCACACGGTCGTTTGATGAGTACACGATCGCGATGCTCACGGCGCTCAACCTGGCCAGCGAGCTGCACCAACTCAAGGGGCAGGTTGCGGCTAGACTCGACGAGATCGACCGCGATGCTGCGTCGGTGGCGGCCATGATTGAGGCTGCGCTTCCGACCGAGGACGATGAATGACCCGGCAGGGCTCGACGACCGAAGGACGAGTCCTCCGAACTTAGCGCACACGGGCGGCGTCTCGTCCTTTCTAACCTCCACAGCGCTCAGCTTGAGCGTGGTCTGCATGGCGTTCGCCGCCCAGCTCGACCCCGCGCCATCCGGCTGGGGTACGCACACGCAGTTGGGTCTTGTTCCTTGTTCTTTCATGGCGTGGGTCGGTCTCCCATGTGGATTCTGTGGGGTGACGACCACCTTCGCGATCATGAGCGATCTTCGGCCAGTCGACGCCCTCATCAACCAACCATTCGGATTCCTGCTCTGGTGGACGGTGGCCTTCGGGGGCATCATCGCCGCTCTAGAGATGGCTGATCCGAGGGATCGCTGGCGTCGGATCATCCAAAAAATCTGGCCCTGGCGATCGCCTATTATATCTACGTACTTCCTCGTCTTTTCGGCCTCATGGGCATTCCGAATCGCGTATTTTGTGATCTTTCTCTCGAGCGAAAGTTGACGCGGGATTTGGGCCTTCATAGATGCCGTGGGCTTCGAGGACAGCAGTCCGCGGAGCAACGGGTCACCAGGCCAGTCGGTCCAGACCTTGTTCTTTAAAACCACCCCGCAATCTTTCTGAGTCTCTCAGAAAATATCGAAAGAAAATCCTTGACGGGTTTTCAGATACTCGATAGAACCGCGGGGTTCTAAGTTCGGCAAGGTCCCAGGGGGGCGCCTTGTGC
>CAZKOI010000317.1:0-4362 GCA_964554315.1 uncultured Enterobacterales bacterium
CCGTTACCCGAGCGAGACGCGGCCCGTGCCAGCGCCTCCGAGCCAGCCAGGGTCTCGGCCACTCGTTGCATCTCGGGCAGCCACGGGTTGAGGTGTATCCGGACAAAGGACGTATACGCGTCGGGGTCGGCGCTTCCCATACAGATCAGGTCCTCACAGGACGCGACGAGTCGATCGTTGGATTGCTCAAAGTCATCGGTGATGTGCATGCAAACACGCGTCCCGAAACGCTGGGCTCAGTCAACAGCCCTGCAGGGGTCCCACAGGCCCCTCCCCTGCGCCTTGTGGTGTGTGAAGAGGGCTTAGGGTCGTTCACAACGCGTGCGGTCACCTGCGCGCATTGCAGCCTTAACGGCCGGTGAAACCCGCCGCTGAGACGGGTTCAGCTGTCCGACGAAGCCGCGCCGGGATGCGGCCACAGTTCGCAAGCAATGTCAGCCAACCACTTCGTTCTGGCATCAATGCGAGCCTCATCCCAATCGCTGGTCCAGTCGGCATCACTGATGCTGGATGGGGCCGGGCTTGCGAGTATTGACGCACTCGTTAGGCGGACAAGGCTGTGAGTCTGGAGCAGCGGCTTCTTTTCCAACCACGACTTGTTACTCATCGCCGGGTTGAGTTTCTTCGTCGCCAGGGTCAAGTTGCCAAGTCGGTGCACAGCGGACTCACGCCGTTCTTCATCTGCGACGGAAGCGCTTTCCGGTAGGGCCCAGTTCTCTCGCCACTTCTGTGGAAGCACGTGCTCAATGTTGATGCCTCGATCCCCGTAATCGAGCGGGCTGTTGCCAACGACCATTCCGGATCGCAGGCTGTTCTCGATGGCAACGAGGAGAGCTTTGAGTCGGGCTCGATACATCCGGTGATAGAGACCCGGAGCGAGCAAGGCCTCACGGAAGGCGTCATCGTCAGGCCAATAACGGGACTCCGCGTCGAGAGCAGCGAGCGAGTTGGAGACTGTCGTTCCAATAGACGCGGGCTCAGCCTTGAGTACGTCTTTCATTACTGCGATAAATACACGGTTGAAGTCGGCAGTCGTCAGCCCCGCTACTCCGCGCCGCATGAGGTAGGAATCAATCGCAGAGGCTGCGATGTCTTGTTGCTCCGCGGGAACTCCCGATGCGGTATGGATCGCCATCAGCACCGGCCATGGTGTCGTCGTTCCCGTAGCGCGCATCGTTGCGATGAGTCGGCCCGTCGGGCTCGTGGGGCTCTCCTGTTGCAATCTGACGTACGTGTCGGCGTAGCGGCGGAGGTCTCTGATCACGTCCGCGGCGCGCTCAGGGGTCCGGCTGATCCACCGAGAAAAGTCAGAGAACAACGAATCGACGACAACCTCGTCCTCAAGTTTGTTTGTCAGCCAGTACGTGATCAACAGGTCAACAAGCGCCCGCTTGATGCGGCCCGTGGTGACGACGCTTCGCCAGTAGTCATTGTCGAGCGCGAGCCAATAATCGAGCAGTAAGCGTTCGGCATGCTTTGCGTCGCCTTGTTGATCCACCGCGTGGAAAAGTCGGTTTTTCACCAGGTCCGCCGCTGCGAGTCGAACTCCTCGGTGGTTCAGTGCCTCGAATATGACCTGGGGGTGGTCTGAAGTTCCGAGATTGATCTGAACCAGTTGCATTCGGTCAGTCAGGGCCGTCAGGACGTCGTGGAGCCGTGTGGGCTTGGCATCCGGTTCGTCCAGCCAAGCTGCGATCTGTTCCTCGAACCACAGTCGCGCACGCACCAGTCGATGATCTTGATCATCGATCGTGGAGCCCGCATCGGGCCTTCGGATAGCCCACAGGAATGCCTCTCGGTCCTGCGGCAACGGCCACACCTTGAAGCGATCTTCAGGGAAGTCATCATCGAGCACCTCATCACGGTTCTCGATCAAGGCCGTGCATTGAGCAGCAACCTTGTCCTGCCCGCGGCTGGACGCCACCGAGTGCAGTGAAGCGATCAGGACCTGCAACGTGGTGAGACGCTGCTGTCCGTCAATGATGTGTGAGGAGTTGAGGCGTTGGGGGTGCTTCTGCCGTTGGTGAATGACGACCGCGCCGAGGAAGTAAGTCGACTCAGACGCCTCGGGCTCTCCGGCTTCGCGGGCAGCCTCCACTTCACGTGCAACGAGCATCAGGTCACGCCATAGAGGCGCCCAGTTCTCCTCACTGTCCCACACGTAGGGACGCTGGAATAGTGGGATCACATTGACATGGTCATTAGAGAAGACCTGCCCGAGCTTGACGTCACCTGCCTGCATCGGACTCTCCCCTCAACGCCGCGCCCCTGCACCCAACTCCTCGGCCGCTCATGAAGCGCCTCCGCCGTCGCCACCAGCAGGATCAATAGCCATCCATGCCAACAAGTGAATGTCGTCCTCATTGACCGGTGGCAATGGCTGTGGTCGTGTTGTGGGCGAGAACCCCAACTGATCTGCGAGTTCGGCAAGTGCCACGACCTGCTCCTTCGGGCTGCCTTCGTTGAGCACCTTGCGAACCGGACGGAGTAGTCGTTCCGGGTATGGAACTCGGAGACGCTCGACGAGAGCGTCGACCTCCTCGATGGTGAGCACACCGTCGTAGCTGTCCACGACCACGGCGATCGCGCGCTCCATGACCGCCGGGATCTTCGGATCGAGATTCATCGAGTCAGTCGCAAACTCCCATGACTCAAGGATGTGATCCCGGGCGGCCTCCCAAGCCGGGAAGGTTGCTTGGTACATCTCGTCGGTAAGGACTCGAGGGGTTGCGGCTTCTTGATCCGGCCGCGCCTCGAGCAAAGACCGCAACTGGTTGCCGTCGACCACGTACCCCTCGGGCCCGAGCGTGACGTAGGCGAATCGTGGTTCGGAGTGATCACCGACTTGCGCACAGAACACCCATCCCGGTTGGTTGCCGCTACGAGCGAATCCTGAACCAGCACCCCATGGCAGCTCTTGCAGGCGTTCTTTGTTGCCTGGTTGCTCGAGTTCTCGCCGGAGCAACTGGCGGAACTCCTCTCCGAGCACTGTGCCACCACCAGTGGTGAAAAGGCTGTTATCACCAGCGCGGAGCCTGGCAAGTGCCTGTTTCGTATCGTCCGCATACGAGATATCGACGTCGTCGTAACCGGGTAGTGGTGCTGAGCCGCCGAAGGTGACCATGGCTTGGCGCAGCTTGCGATGCAGCCGCGCCTCCAGTTCAAGCAACGTGTCGAGTTGCTTGTCGGGGTACACGCAACGCATGAACACTTCTGTGTGCTCTGAACCCAACCGGTCGATTCGCCCATGCCGCTGCGTGAGGCGCTGAGGATTCCAAGGCAAGTCATAGTTGATGATGTGCCGCGCTTGTTGCAGGTTCACACCCTCGGCAAGGACATCGGTCGCAATGACGATGTCAAAGAGATCCGTATCGGCACCCGCAGGCGGGTCCGTGGTCTTCGGGGCGAACCCGAACATCGCCGCGCTGGAGTCAGCGTTATTGCCGTACACCGCCACGATTCGATCTTTGTAGGCAGCAAGTCGAGGGTCGGAGTTGACGGCAGTGACGAGATAGTCGTGCACCCACTTGACGGTGTCAGCGAAGTAACTGAAGATCAGCACCTTGCGACGGTCCCGCTCTTGGTCGTCGCCAACGCTGCCTCTTGCGGCTTCCTCCGCAATCAGCGCGAGTTCATCGACCACGGCCTTGAGCTTCGGGTCGTGAGCCGCCTCGACCGCTTCAACTTCGCTGGCGAAGCTGCGAAGAAGGTCTCGGTCACGCTCCAAGTCGGCACGCAAGGCCTGAACGTCGTAGTCCTCAGCCGGCTCAAGCTCGAAACCATCCTTATCGGTGATGAGTTCCTCGAACTCCTCAATGTCGTCCGCATCTGTCTTCATCCACTCGGTCAACGCGCGTCCGGTGGGCACCTTGTCGGCCTCAAGCAGTTCAAGCATGGTGTCGTGACTGTCCGCCATCTTTCGCGCCGTCCGAGCGAACGCGAGAGCTGAGGACTCGAATCGCTTGAGCAGCGACGACCGGAGCAGCCCTCCGAGCTGGATCTCGAACTGTTCTCCCTTGCGCGACTTGATGTTTTCGAGTTTGTAGAGCGACGGCATGTATCGAGCCATCGCTAGCACGCCTTCGGGACAGGGTTCGCCGTACGAGTACGCCTCAATGGCGCGACCAAAACGCTCAAGCAGCCCTGGGTATGACACCTCAAGGTCATAGTCCACTTGGATCGGACGCGGGGTCGGAAAGTTGATTGTCTGCCACTGACCGTTGATCATCAGCCGATCATTCGGGTGGTACTTCCGAACGAATGAACGGGTTCGCCGGACCACCGAATAGTCAAGGATCTCGAACAGGTCATCGGCTGACAGTTCCTCCGGGTCCTTCGCCATCGCCTCATCGAAGCGAGCCT
>CAZKOI010000318.1:0-4353 GCA_964554315.1 uncultured Enterobacterales bacterium
TCTGGAGATGATCTTCTACCTGTACATCGAGAATGATGGCGGGCAGTTGGTCGGTGTGACCTCGCTCCGTGCCCTGCTGACCCACCCTCCCTCCACGCCCCTGGTCGACTTCATGATCACCGAGGTGATCACGGTGGCCCCCGAGACCGATCAGGAGGAGGTCGCTCAGATCGTGTCTCGCTACGACATGCTGGCAGTTCCGGTGGTGGACGAAGGCCGCCGCCTCCTTGGCATCGTCACCATCGACGACGTGGTCGACGTCATTCAGGACGAGGCCCTCGAAGACATGCTGCTCATGGCCGGTGTGGTTGACGAGATTGACCCGACGGGCGGGAGCGTATTCAAGGCCGCGCGTCAGCGGGGCGCCTGGCTCTTCTTGACGCTCCTCGGCGGTATCTTGATGGCCGAGGTGATCCACATCTTCGAGGCACCGATGAGCTCGCTGCCCGTTCTCGCCGGATTCATTCCCGTGATGATGGGCATGGGCGGTAACGTCGGCGTTCAGGCTGCAACCATCGCGGTCCAGAACATTGCTACGGGGCACGCCGGTGTCTCTGGGCCGCTGAAGATGGCCTTCCATGAGATGCGGGTTGGCCTCATCATGGGGCTCGCTTTCGCCACTGTCTTGGGCGCCTACACTTGGATGACCGGGGATACCTCTGGCAGCGTCGAGTCTGTCGCCCTGGCCGCCGCCGTGAGCACATCCATCGTGGCTACCGTCACCGTCGCCGCCAGCTTCGGCATGATGGTCCCCTTTACCTTCCATCGCTTCGGCATCGACCCCGCCATCGCGACAGGCCCGTTCGTGACGACGGGCATCGACGTGGTCGCCATCCTGATCTACTTCACGACCTGTATGGCGATGCTCGGCCTGTGAGCGGGCGTCTACTCGTGCACCGGACGGCGATCGTTGTCGGGCTACAGAATCACCGGGAAGCCGACCGGGTGGTGCGCTTGTTGGTGCCTGAGAGCGGACGCATCACTGCGCTGGCTCGGTCTGCACGCAGCTCCACGAAACGCTTCGGCGGCGCGCTCGACATCGGCAACCGACTCGAGGTCAGCCTACGCCCCCCCAAGAGCGCTGAGGGATGGTGGGGTCTCGAGAGCGCCACACTCGAGGATGGGCGAGTCCACACCCGCGCCGATCTCTCCCAGCTGGCATTGGTCGCTTACTGCACCGAGATCTGCGGCCAGCTCGCGCGTGAGGGCCATCCGGAGCCCAAGCTCTTCGGCCTCCTCGATATGGCACTGACTGTCCTCGATGCCCTCACGGGTCCCGCCGGCGACGTCTTTCGGGTGGGGCTGGAGACGAAGGCGCTGACCTTCGCGGGATTGGCACCCAGCTTGGCTCACTGTGTGGCCTGCAGCACACCGCTTGCTGCTCCGGTTCGCCTCACCCCGGATGGCGCCGCACACGACCACTGCGTTGACCGGGGCTCAACGGTGACCGTCGCGTGGTTGGCCGCCGCCGAGGGCGCACGTCGCCGACCCCTTCGAGAGAGCATCGACTTGTTGATGCCGGAGGGTCCCGCCTGGGCCTTTGCCGAAGCGATTGAGGTTCACCTCGGTCGCCGCCTGCGAAGTCGGCCCGTCTTGGCTACACTGACCCAGACGCCCCCACCCCAAACTGCACCATGATGTTGTTCATCCTGACCCTTCTCGCTTGCGCACCACCCGACACTCCCGCGGGTCCGCTCATCTGGCAGGGGCCCATCTACGAGGACATTCCAACAGACGGCACCGCGGGCTTGGCGTCGGGCTTTGTTCGTGTGAGCACCACCGACGGTAATGTCATCGCAGACGGTACGCAGCCCGACCCCGAGCGCCCGACGACCTGGCGGATCTCGCTGCCGGGCACCCCTGAAGAAGTCGAGGTCCGAATCGGCGGTCCTGACCAGCTCACCACAGTGTGGCGAACCACCCTACCGACGAGCCGCTCGTATTGGTTTGCTGGAACCTTCTTCGCCGTGAAGGCGACCACGCTGATTCCCCTCTGGGACTCGCTCGCTGAGTTGACCGGCGAGGAGGCCGCGCCGGAGGAGGGGGTTGCGCTGTACGGCGACGTCCTCGCGCTCACCGACGACGACGCACTGGCGTGGACGGACGCAGAAGTGATGGTGCAGGATCCGTCGGGTGGCGTCTACCCTGTGACCACACTCACAACGACCGCCACAGGGGCGCTCGACCTCACCACATCCACTCCCGGACCGGTGTCCGTGTTTACGGCCACTGGACTGCCATCAGGACCGCTCAGGCTCATCGTCGACGCGAGCGACGGTCGCAGCGTGGTCGTGGACTACACTGCTGAGCCGGGTGAGCTCCTGAGTGCCTTCAGCTTCACCCTCCCGGAGGATTCATGATCGGGTGGTTTCTCATAGCCTGCCTCCCTGACCCAGGCTCCGTCACGCTCACCGGTCGGGTCTTGAGCACCCAGTACGGTGACGACGGTGCCCCCAATGTCACCATCGAGAGTTTCGACTCTGAGCTCGAGCCGTACGCCGAAGCAGCGACTGGGGCAGACGGCGAATTCTCGGTAGAGGTCATGGCGAGCCGGGTCTACCACTTGCACCTCACCGGCGACGGGATTGTGCCAACCGCCTTCTCCGGAATCGTGGGTCAGCAGGATGTCTCGCTCGAGGACGGGGACCTCTACGTGCGAACAGAAGAAGAGGTCGCTGCACTTCGAGCGCTCCACGACCAATGCCCATCCGCCGAGGAAGAAGGCGGAATTATCGAGGGCGTCGTTGAGTTTCCGCTCATCTCCGATGCCAGCGGCGAAGCCGTTGTGGCCGAGAGCGCCGAGGTCAGCGCCGCGCTCAACGACGCGACGTCTTACGCGGCCTGTGTCCTCGATGACGACGGCCTCTCTGTTGCCGATCCAGGGCAAGTTGGGGTCACGGGACGCTTCGCCATCTTCGGCGTGGCCCCGGGAGCCGTCACCGTTGAGTTTCAGCAGCCCATCGGCGACAAGACCCTCTCCAACTACGGCTTCGCGCTCCTCCCCGAGGGAGGCATCGCTCCGTTTCATCCCGCCATCATCGACCTCCCCCAATGACCATCGCATTTGCTCACTTTGCGGAGCCGATGGCCTGGCTCATACGCGGCCTGGTGACTTATGGATGGCTCGACACGACCCTCAACCGAGTGGTGCCCCCGAACGCGGTCGGCGGTCTCGACCTCAGCCTCATTCCTGACAGCCAGGGTCGGTCAGGCCTCATCCTGCGCGTGGCTGCTTCCGCAGATGGCCGGCGCTGCCACGAGGACGACACCTACGCGTTCGAGGCCCTCCAGACACAGGTCGATGGCGTCACCGGTTTCGCTGTTCGGTGCGAGGAGTGCAACTACCTGGCCGAGTTTTCCTTCGATCCTGAACATCCCGAGTGGCTCGCGGGCTACATCCACCAGAGCATCACGGAGTACGTGGTCGAGTTCGTGCGATGGCGACTGGGCGGCGGCGAGCTCACCTGGGCTCAGCGGCAGGGCGTCCCTCAAGTCGACGCCGAGCCTTGCTCGGCCTCGCTCGCCGGATGGATCGCGCAGCAGCTGTCTCTACGTCGGACCATCGAACCCACCCTGTGGGGCTCCGTCCTCCCTCACCATGCAGGGGCTAAAATCACCGCCCAGCCCATGGTTACTGCAGGCAACTATGGCGCCTCGACACCCGGCCAAGGAACGCCCGCACGCGTCCTGCTTGAGAAGCCAGCGAAGGCGCTGTTGGTCATGATCTGCCTCGGCGGCGCCTCCGGCGTCGGGGCGCTGCTGAACATCGTGCTCACGTTGGCGCTCTTCGGGCTCGAGCGTCCCTTCGCCGTGGTGACCAGCTTCCTCACGGTCATGTATGCCGGCGTTGGCGGTGTCTTTGCTTGGTACGGACTGCGCGAGTTTCGCGAGATGAGAGGCGACAAGCTGCCCTGGTTCGCCATCCTCTATCCGGCCCTGATCCCTGTCTGTTGCTTCGCGGGCATCCCCATCGCCGTCTGGGCCGCTCGGTCGTGGCAGAGCGAGCCCGTTCTGCAGCGGCGGATGGCAAACCGCGGAAAGTAAACGCTTCCCTTTGCTACCTGCTGGGCGTATGCTCCAAATGCCCAATCGGAGAGCATCATGCGTACCTTTCGAAATCAGATTCTTCGTGCCATTGGCGTCGCGCCCGCGGCCACCATCGCGCTCGCGCTAGCAGCCACCGGCTGCCGTGCAAACAAGGTCACCTTTGATACCGGCGGAGCCGCAGATGCCGATGCCGACGCCGACGGAGGCGCTGACGACACGGGCACCGTTGATGATACCGGCACCATCCCGAACGATGCCGACGCGGACGCCGATGCCGACGCGGACGCCGATGCCGACGCGGACGCC
>CAZKOI010000319.1:0-4342 GCA_964554315.1 uncultured Enterobacterales bacterium
CTGTGGAGTGTCGAGATCAATGGTCGCAGCCTTCTCGAGAAAGATATCGAAGTATGCCTTGCATCCGAAATTATTGACCGGGTTGTAGTCGCATGCGACAACCCCGCTGCCGAGGAACTCGTGCGTAAGTTCGGCGATGATCGACTCGACTTCTTCCTGCGTGACCCCAAGAGCACCATCAGAAACGTCAGCATTGTGCAAACACTTATGAACATTGTGAAACCTCTCGATCCAGATATGAACGGCATCACCGTGTTGCGGTACATCCAGACGCCCTTCGTTACCACCGATGTACTCGACGAGACGATCACCTCGTTGGTCATGAACGAGGCGGATAGTTCGTGCGGTGTGGAGGCGATCAACTCCCGACTGTTCAAGCGAACAGCACACGGCCTCGAAACGATCACGAGAGAATCAAACATATATTCCGATTTCGATGTCGTCTATCGGGATTCTTTGACTTTCTCGGCAACGCGTAACCGGAATCTCACGCGCGGCACGCTCTCGGGAGCGTCTGTCGTGTGCTTTGAAGTCTCTTCAGCGGAGAGTTTCTTCATCAACTCCGAACAAGACCTCGCAATCGCGGCGGTACTGGCGCAGAGTAATGGTTGACGAGCCGGGTCGGATCGGTGTCATCGTCGCCGCACGAACGGGGTCATCCCGCCTTCCGGGTAAGGTGCTACGTCAGCTAGGCGGCAGACCTATGATCCTGTTCCTGTTGGACCGTCTTCGTGCAAGCCGGTTGGCCGAAACACCGATTCTGGCGACCACTACCCTGCCGGGCGATGACGAATTGGCAACGATTGTAGGTGAGGCCGGTAATCCGGTCTTTCGTGGGGACCAGAACGATGTCGTTAGGCGTTACGTGGATGCGGCATCGACGCATGGATTCGATTACGTGGTTCGCGTCACTGGCGACTGCCCGTTTGTTGACGCCGAGACACTGGACTACTGTATCGATCATGCACGACAACAAGCTCCCTTCGATCTGGCCACAACCAAAGGTCACTTCCCCGTCGGGATTGACTACGAGATCTACAATGCCGAGACAATGCGCTCGATTCATGCGAACGAAGCTCTCGGTACATCCGACCGCGAACACCTCACGCTCTACATGTACAAGAACCGCGCTCGCTATCGGATCATCGAGTTGGAGCCGCGTCCGGAATGGAAGTCGGATCAACACTATACCGTCGACACGCAGGACGACTACGCTAGGGCAGACGCGATTGTTACAACGCTCGGCGACAGCCATTTCTCCATTCAGAAACTGGTGGAGTTAACGCGCTGATGCGATCTGATTTTTCCAAACCCTCCATCGACATCGCGAACGAGGCACAGCGCTGGACGGCACAGCAAGAGGCGCTGCTTGCCCGTCAGCGCGATATATCAAGCCACCTACAAGGACGTGAGCTGAGAGCGGCATGCTTGCTATGTGGCGGGTCACTGACAAGCAGCAAAGCCTATACACACCGGGGCATCGATTATTTGGCCTGTGGCCGCTGCGGTCACTTCCAAACATCTGTGCGGTTACCGCAGGGTTATCCCCACGCGCAGAATCTTGCAGGCTTTGAGGCAATCTATCCTGACCTTGACGATGTGGGTTACCGGTCCCGACGCGACCGCATCTACGCGCCGAAACTTGATTGGCTGCTCGCCCGCATCGAGGAAACCGGCCGTTCGGTCGAGGGCGTTCTCCAGGCAAAATGGCTCGAGATCGGTTGTGGAGCGGGTTACTTTCTCCACGCCTTGCGCGCTCGAGGCGCGTCAACCGTCCTGGGTCTAGATGAGAACAATGTGCTCGTGGACGTCGCCAACCGTCAATGCGGTGCGCCGGTCGCGCGCGTCAGCGAGTGCATCTTCAGCGACCTTGAACAAAGCGACGCGGATGTTATCACAGCTTTTTTTGTTCTCGAGCATATTGAAGAAGCCCAACGCTTCTGGCAGATTCTCGCAAACAAGCCCAGTGGCACCCTCTTCGCATTCGCGGTCCCGACCTTCGGCTTGTCTACCGTCATCGAGGGGGCGCTGGACGGCTTCGCCGCCAGAAATCTCGACAACGTTGTGCATACCCAGCTGTATACCGATCAGTCGATCGACCAAGCACTAAAAAGCGCGGGATACCAGAAGGTCGCCGAGTGGCTGTTCGGGCAGGATGCCCAGGACCTCTGCAGCGTGCTACTCAATCAACTTGCCTCCCACATGGACGACACTCTGCTCGACGACCTGGCGCAACACTTGTCGACGCTGGTTGATCCGCTCCAGCAGGTGATCGATCGTGCCCGGCTGTGCGACGCTCGACACGTTCTCGCGGTGAGGCAGTGACATAATGATCTCGGTAGGCGTCATCGATTACGCGATCAGTAATCTGGCCTCTGTCCTCAATGCCTTTCGCCATATCGGGATAACGGCGGAACGGATCGACGAGCCAGGGCGTATCGCTGAATGCACTCACTTGGTCCTTCCTGGGGTTGGTAGTTTTGCAGCAGGCATGGCAAACCTGCACCGGAAGGGAATGGTCGAGCCGCTGCGCGACGCAGCGGCCCGTGGAACGCCGCTGCTTGGTCTTTGCCTTGGCATGCAACTATTTGCGGACGAGGGCGATGAGCCCAGGCCGGCGCAGGGCCTAGGGCTCATCCGAGGACGGATCAAGCGCATCGACACGTCTAACACCGGATTGCGACTACCCCACGTCGGCTGGAACGACGTCATGATCAGCGGAAAGAGCACTCTGTTGGCTGGGCTACCAGAGCCGTCAACCTTCTATTTCGTCCACAGCTACTGTTATGCGGATCCTGTCGCCCCTTACGTCACTGGGTTCACCGAGTACTCCGGCACGTGCGTGGCAGTCGTCGAGCAGGGTAACGTCTTCGGCGCACAGTTCCACCCTGAGAAGAGTCAAGCGCAAGGCATGCAGTTACTAAGCAACTTTGTCGCGGTTGCACCTGCAGGGGCCGACCGGTGCTGAAACACCGGCTGATCCCCATCCTGTTTCTGCGCAATGGCTATCTGGTGCGCAGCGAAGGGTTCACCTTGCACCAGAACCTCGGTAATCCGGTCGCACAGGTCGAGAGGTATAACGCGTGGGATGTTGACGAACTGATCTACATCGACATCACGCACGACGGAGGGCATGGCAACCAGCGCACAGATCTAGGCGGAATCAAGGGCGGAGCCCCGGCAACACTTGAAGGCATCATCCGTGTCGTCTCCGAAAGATGCTTCATGCCCCTCACCTTCGGCGGCGGCATCCGGTCACTCGACGATGCGCGCCGGCGCTTCGAACTGGGTGCGGACAAGGTGACGATCAACTCTCAGGCTCTGCGGGATCCTGCATTCATTACTGCAGTCGCGGCAGAGTTTGGGAGCCAGGCGATCGTCATCTCTATTGACGCTAGGCGGATGCCCGATGGGACGTATGAAGTTTTCACAGACTGGGGAACATGCGCGACCGGACTTCCCCCAGATACTTGGGCGCGTGAAGTCCAAAAACGAGGGGCCGGCGAGATCCTGATTAACTCGATTGACCGCGATGGCAAAGCCATCGGCTACGACCTTGATCTGATCCGCGCCGTCGTGGCAGCGACGGATATCCCCGTCATTGCCTGTGGCGGCGTCGGCGACTACGGACATTTTGGAAAGGGAATCAACGAGGCAGGTGCCTCCGCCGTCGCGGCGGGAAATATCTTCCATTTCAAGGAACTGGCTTACCCGATGGCGAAGCGCCATCTGAAGAAAGCCGGTTTTAATTTTCGGTGACACAAAGGGGGGAACATGAATATCCAAGAGCTTGAGGCAGCAACAAAAGAGCTTGTCGAACTCGCGACAGGATTGCCGGGCGGGGGGTTGGGAAGCATCAGTCGTGTCCAAGCGGGTCTGACGATGTTGGTTGCCTTGGAGACGATCAACATGCAACAAAACAGTGACCCGGAGCCACTTTTGCGCAAGGCAATGAGTGATGCGAAGGGGATTCTTTCAGCCGCCAATGCAGTAGCCGCGGAACTCGATCCGAGCAGGCTTGCCACGGGCTCTGTCCAAATCGGTGTCGGCCATACCATCGATCTGTTCGAGAACGCATGGACCACCTATACACCAGAAACCTTCGATCACTCGGTGGGGCTGGTCAAGCAGCGACTCATCAACAGTGGATTTGATGAGCAGTGGTTTTCCGGGAAGGTCTGCTTCGATGGCGGCTGTGGAACCGGTCGTCTTGCTATCGCCATGGCACAGATGGGTGCGAAGAAGGTAACCGCAATCGATCTTGGTCGCGAATCACTGGAATATTTCAGCCGGGCGGCAGAGCGTTACGGATTGAAGAATATCGAGATCATCCAGCATGATG
>CAZKOI010000320.1:0-4326 GCA_964554315.1 uncultured Enterobacterales bacterium
CGATTCTGCAGCCGGGATCAATCCGCAGATGACCGGCCTCAGTTGCCTCCATGAGCCGGCCCAGTCGTGCACCTTCATGGATCCACACAGTTGGCAGGTAGCGAAATAGTCGGAATCCACTCTTGTCTCTTGCCATCTCAGATTGAACGACGACCGTCCTTCGATGTTTGCGGGTCCAGTGACTTGCCACGTGGGCTAGCGGCCATTCCCCTATGACCGCATCACCCGTCGAGAGCACGAAGGCGTCGGACACGCCCTCCTCGGGATCACCGTGGCGGTACTCAAATCGGTGCCCGCGTGAGCGTGCAAACGTGAAATCCATACGCCTGCCGTGCTTCGTCTCACGACCAAAGCGCTTGAAGAATTCCAAGGGAACAAGATCACAGAAGGCGCCTTTGACAGGTGGTAAGTCCATCAGCGTGAGCCGTCCGCTGGCCCGTCCGACCTGCTTCAGTTCGCCTACTCCGTTTACGTCCGCTGCTGGGTCCGCGTTGGACGGAATGCCGAGGCGCGCCTCGAGGGTGTAACCGCCGGCATTTCGGGCGTTATACGGGACAACTACACGGTCCGGTCGCATCCGCTCACCTCGAATCCAGCCCTGCGCTACCACGTCGGCCAAGTCGTCAAGGAAGGATGTGAGGGTTGGCTCATCCCGAGAGTCATCGAAGGCCCAGCGTCCGATGAGGTCGTCTGTGTGTGCTGCAAGCTGGCGGACGTGAGCAGCGAGCTCTGTCTCGGGCCCCACGAGAACCGCTATTACGCCCTTTGTACCCCAGGGGGCGAGCAGCAAGACTCGACCGGCCTCCTTCCCTCGTTGGTCTATTCGAAGCAGTTCACTTGGCGCACCGGGCGAATCCCGGAGCAGACCGGAGAGCCGGACCTCCGGGTACTGCGGGTAGGCGATGAGCTGTGCGTGCGGGGCCCGCTCCGGCCCATCTGCGGTAAGCCAGTAAAGGTTGATCGCGGTGTGGAGGATTGGGCCGCCTGAGCGCGGCTTGCGAGAGCTGCCGACTGCCTGGGTCACCTCACCATGCGGTAGCCAGTTCAGGTCCCGGAGATCGCCGGCTAGGTAGACCTGCTGTTTCGAGTTGTTGTTTGGGCCGAGAATCTTGAAGTAAGCGCATTCACATCCGAGGCCAGCAAGCTTGCGGGAAAGTTCGACCACCTCACCCACAGGGAAGCAACCTCTAGCTGTCTCGCGGCTCGCGAATCGGACAAACCAAGTCAGATCGGGCGGACCACTCTCCGGCTGACGCGTAACTCAACCTGGTCATTGCTCCGACTTGAGTAAGCGCCGAACAGAATCCGCGACGGGCTCTTCCTCCGAGAGCTTTTCCAGCTCTGCCCGGAGACCACGACGATCGATCGTCACGGCTTGCTCCCATCCGCGTCTGACTGCGATCTGCACGAGCTCTCGGGTCAGCTCTGCATTGAATTCGGCTCGGTCAAGGAGCTCAACCAGGGGAACGACCGCCGGTTCGGCGAGCACGATCTCCGGACCCGAACCAAGTGTGATTCGGTGTTCGATACGTCGAGATTGGGTCGAGCGTTGACTCTGGAGAGTTGAGACTGTCGCCGGTACCGCACCCCCCTGCGCCTCAAGTTCTAGATGTGCGAGATAGCCATCAAGACTCTCTGGGCGGAGTGTCACATCGAGAAGGTGCCGACCTGAAGAAGCACCGATGAGGACGGCAGCAGTGACCGTGCTGATCCCATCGGCGCTCGCTACATCGGCCGACCACGGCTGGAGGCGATCTGGAGTGGCCCTCATAAGAGCCACAAGGAGCCCCTTGATGACCGGTGAGCCAGTGGGTCTGAAGGGCTCGAATTCGATGTCCCCTGCGAGTATCGCCTTCATCTTCAGGAACGCACGCCGAGTCCGGTCATCGACGGGCGTCGATTCGACGAGCGAGTCGACGAATCCGACGGTGTCCCCGGGAGGTCCTTCGTTGACCATTCGGCTGAGCGCCTCGGCGAAGATCGCAGTGTCCTCGTCTTTGCCGGTGCTGGGCGGTTTGCCGTCCCGCATCTGACGGAGAACTCCTAGGTGCGGAGCTAACTTCGATCGCCCCCACGGTCGACCCGAGAGCATCCGCTCGACCACGGTCACTGAGTCTGCGTCCGCGTGTTCCTCCAGTGCTCGGACAGACGTGAGAACGGCGCCCGACCAGGCACTCGCCCAGCTCAACCTTTCCGCCCGCTTGTTCCTGTCCCTCATCTTTGCGGACCTGATGGCCGAGAGTGTCTGCGTGCCGCCGCTGAAGAGCCCGGGTGACACCGTGAGTGGCGGGCCGTCCGGGACGTTTGCGTACTTCCGGGCCGTGTGCTCGGTTAGCTCGACTTCGGTTCTGAAGTGAATGGCTTTCACCTCGGACAGGGCGACTGACCGACGGGAAGTGAGCTCAGTTGCGTGTTCAAGCTCGAGAAATACGGGAAAGACCTGATCTCCCTCAGTTACTGCTCTCACGAGTTCAAGGGAGATGGGTGTTGAAACGAGGGGGATCTGCCCTGGGGCCAGTTCAAGGAGGTCCCGGTAGTACTTGCTGATCGACTCGGCTGGAACGATCTGCCTGCGGCTCAGGAACTCGAGGAGATTTCGGCGGTTGGTCAGGACGCCTACGCGTGGCTCTCCGGTCGGACGGTCGTTGGCCTCACGGGCTTCACCCAGATCGGCGTGGCCCGCAAGGTCAGTCTCAACGTTGACCGGGCTGTCCCCTTCACCACGGTCATCAGCTGTGTCGGGCACCAACGTTTCAGAAGGACCATCAGGGGCGCCGGTCAACTCGGGAGCCGCCGTGCCTCGCTCGCTCCCGCGCGACTCGGAAGCGTCCAGTACTTCGTCCTTGGGATTGTCACCGGTTTCGAAGGTGAACAACTGGTCGCTCATTTCCGCTCCACGGGTGCACCGTCGAACAAGCGCATCAGGTCGGGCATTCCGTCGCCCGACCAATGGAACTCGAGGTTCGTCCTGGCTCGCGAGGCAAGCACGTAGAAGATGTTCCTCGTCATCTGGTCTCCCGGCAACAACTTTGACTTCTGTGTCTCGACCACGAAGACCGAGTCGAACTCAAGTCCCTTTGAGTTACCAAAATAGGTGACAAGCACCCCTGGTTGATCGAAGTCGATCGCGGGAGCTGTCCTACCTTGACGGTGGTACAGCTGAACGTTACGGACGCCGCGTTCCGTGAGCTTCTCGGCGACCTTTTTTGCGATCGCGACAGTCGGCGTAAAGACACCGACTGTCGTCGCGTCATTGTTCTTGGCCCACGTTGCGACTCGGGTAACTGATTCATCGAACTTCGAGACACCGCGGAGCACAGGCTTTGGTCCTGTCCGTGATGGGTCGGGGAGTTCCGGTTCCAACTCCGGGCGACCATCAAATAGATGCGCGGCGACCTCCGCGATGGGTCGCGAGTTTCGGTAGTTCTTCCGTAACTCGAAGGTGTCCTTGATACGCGCGAAGGACTGAATCTCGCTCACCGAGCTCCTTCGGTCATTATTGATTGTCTGGTCCTCGTCGGCGAACACAGTCAAGTGATCACATAGAAGTCCCGCTAGGACGTAGAAATCCTTCGGGAGGTCTTGCCCTTCATCGATGATCATGTCTGGGGTCTCCCTCTGGACTCCAACCTCACCGAGTTTGCGGTGGATCTCATCCCAGACATACTGGTACGGCTCGCTTTGGGGGGCGTTGGAGCCGAAGTTCTTCCTCCAGTAGCTGTTGATCCACCTATCGAATGTGCTCGTTCGAGTGTCATCGAGGTCGAGAGTTGCAAGGGCCCGTTCGACGTACATCCTGAGCAACCTGCTCCACATCAGCAGCGTGACTGGCCGGTCGAGATCGGCAAGCATCTTCGTCCTGTAGAGAGCCATCACGGACTTTCCAGTACCGGGGGGTCCGGTGACAAGCCAATTGCCGTCCAGAGGCAGGTCGTTGATGTTGTCCTGCTCGCGACTCAGCTCTTGGTAGGTCGGGAGTTTCATATTTCCGAAACCTCTTGGGATGAGACTTTGACGATTGCGTCTCCAAGATCCTGCAAAAGGCCAGGAACAGCCGGACCACCAAGCAGCAAGGTGCGGTCAAGCAGCAGATTCGAGCAGGAGCAAGACGTCTCAGCGACAAGCGTACACGCATGACAGGCACCCGAGTTCAGCCCCCCAGGCCCTGAGCGGAGCTCGGAGCAGACAGGATCTGACGAGCACCACGCGCCTGCTGAAATCGCGGCCGCAATGGTCCGCGCGAGTCGGGCCGGCTCACCCTGTCGGGTCAGGCCGCCAAGCGATCCTTCAGCATCACCTGATGCCGTGTAAATCAGTATCCCTGAC
>CAZKOI010000321.1:0-4308 GCA_964554315.1 uncultured Enterobacterales bacterium
GCCTGGAAGACAAAGCCAATGTGCTGGTTGCGGAGCGTATCCAGTTCAGCGCCACTGCGCGCGAAAGCATCCACTCCATTGAGGAACACCTTGCCGCTCGAGGGGTGATCAAGGGTACCGACGAGATGAAGAAAGGTGCTCTTTCCGGAGCCACTCTGGCCGACGATGGCCACCCGCTCGCCCGCCTGCACCACGAGGTCAATGCCACGGAGCACCTCGACGGTTCGGCCGGCCATCTCGAAGGACTTCGTGAGACCCTCCACCCTCAGGGCATGCTCGCTCATTCGTACCTCAAGCCGTCTACAGGACGTATTCGGGCTGCGATTGTGGCGGGGTAGAGCGTGGCAAGGAAGCAGATGAGAACCGCCGCCATCGCCACGACAGCAACGGTGTCATACTGGACGACCACCGGCAGCGTGTCGAGGTAATAGACATCGGTGTCGAGGGGAAACTCGTAGTTTCGCAGGCCCTCACAGCCGATGAGACCCAGGATCGTGCCTGCAAGGGTGCCGACGATGCCTATCAGCACGCCCTCGAGCATAAAGATCTGCCGTACGCGCGCTGCCGAGGCCCCCATCGCTCGGAGGATGGAGATCTCTCGTGTTCGGGTGACCACGACCAAGATCAACATGCCGACGATGTTCAGGCTCGCCACCATCACGATCAGACTGAGGATGAGCCCCATGACCACCTTCTCGAGCGCGAGCGCTTCGAAGAGCGCCTTGTTGAGGCTCTTCCAGTGGTTGGTGTAGAAGGGGTAGCCGAGTGCCTTATCGATCCGATCTTTGATGGTCGCCGCATCCTCGATGTCGTGCCCCTTCACCTCAAATCCGGTCACCTTCTCCGGTGTCTTCAGGAAGGCCTGGAGATCGGGTATGGCCACGTACGTCCACTTGGTGTCGTACTCGTACATGCCTGAATTGAAGATGCCGGCCACACGGAAGGCGCGCACAAACGGCATGGGCGCGCCGAGCGGACCCGTCCCGCCGCCCACCGGATTGATCAGGTGGAGCTTATCCCCCGGAAAGAGGCTCAGCTGATTAGCGAGCTGGACGCCGATCAGGATGCCGGGCAGGGCTTCGGTGTCGTCAGCGGGCTGAGCAATGGCCCGAGCTGGCAGGCGGAGATTGCTAAATATCTCTGCCTGTTCATCAGGATCCGTGACCGCGCCCCGAGGGCCCACCACCAAGTTCTCGCGAACATCGGTGACCCTCGGCGTGGCCTCGAGGTCGATCCCCTTCACGATGACGCCGCTCGCCCCAAACCGTCCCTGCACCATGGCCTCGGTGTACAGAAAGGGCGCAGCAGCCGCGACGCCTTCGACTCCGTTCAGCGTCGCCTCCGCCACGTCGTGGTCACCGAAGAAGCCATCGTAGTGAAGGACAACGACGTGAGCATTGGAGCCCAAGATCTTCTCACGGAGGTCCACCTCAAAGCCCTCCATGACCGCCAACACCATGATCAAGGCCGTGACACCCACCGTGACCCCGATGACGGAGACCAGACCGATGGCACTGACCCCCGCCGTATGGCGACGGCCCTTGAGGTGGGACCAGGCAACTAGGAGGGCGAAGCGCATCAGGCGGTGTCATCTCCGGGCTCATCGTCCGCGCCAGCAGGTCGGGCGACCTCCGGGCGTAGCGTGGGAAAGAGGATGACCTCCCGAATGCTCTGTCGATTGGTGAGGAGCATGACCAGCCGATCAATTCCAATGCCCTCGCCAGCGGTCGGGGGAAGGCCGTAGGTGAGCGCACGGATGTAGTCGGAGTCGAAGTACATGGCCTCGTCGTCTCCCGCCTCGCGGGACTTCGCCTGTGCCTCGAAGCGGCGGGCCTGGTCGACCGGATCGTTGAGCTCATTGAACCCGTTCGCAATCTCACGCCCGGCGATGAACAACTCGAAGCGCTCGGCAATGCCCGGCTCGGTGTCACTTCGACGCGAGAGCGGAGATATCTCCACCGGAAAGTGAGTGATAAAGGTGGGCTGAACCAGGTTCTCCTCGACGTAGGCATCCATGAAGAGCTCGTACCACTTGCCCAGCGTGGCCGGCAGATCCGGATCGGTCGCGTCTTTGGGGTGGTCCCGCAGCCACCGAGCCTTCAAGGCATCGACATCTCGGGCCTCCTCCGAGGTCATTCCGGCATACTCGGCAATCGCGTCGGCCATCGGGAGCCGTCGCCAGGGCTTCGCGAAGTTCAGCGTCACCGCACCGTAGTCGACCTTCGTGTCACCTGTCACGTGCTCGGCCATGCCACTGACCAAGTCTTCGGTGAGGTCCATGAGGCCGTGCCACGTTTGGTAGGCCTCATAGAACTCGAGCATCGTGAACTCGGGGTTGTGCTTGGTGCTGACTCCCTCGTTTCTGAAATTCCGGTTGATCTCGAAGACTCGGTCGAATCCACCGACGACGAGGCGCTTGAGGTACAGCTCCGGTGCGACCCGCATGTAGAGCTCCATGTCGAGCGCGTTGTGGTGCGTGACAAAGGGGCGTGCAGTCGCTCCGCCCGGGATGACATGCATCATCGGTGTCTCCACCTCGAGGTAGTCCCGAGCGGCGAAGAACTCCCGTGTGTAGCGGACGATCTCCGACCGGCGCCGAAAGGTCTCCGCAGAGTCCGGGTCCATGAACAGGTCCACGTACCGCTGCCGGCTCTTGAACTCGATGTCGGTGATGCCCTTGTGCTTGTCGGGCATCGATGCGATGCACTTTCCTGCCAGAGCCAGCCGGGTGGCCTGCACCGTAGCCTCGCCGGTTCGCGTCCTCATGAAGCGTCCTGAGACATGAATGTGGTCGCCCACGTCGAGCTTCTTCCAGACGGCGAAGGCGTCCTCCCCCACCACGTTCTTCTTGATGTAGATCTGGATGCGTCCGGTGCGGTCCTGAATCCTCGCGAAGCCCGCCTTACCCATCAAGTTTCTGAACATGAGCCGACCCGCGAGCGTGACCTCCGTCTCGTCCTCCGCCAGCGCCTCGTTGTCCCGATCGCCCATGAGGTCGACCACCTGCTGAGCGGTGTGAGTGACGTCGAGGTTGTGAGGGTAGGGTTCGAGACCCTCCTCACGCATCGCGGCGAGTTTCTCAAGGCGACTGTCATCGAACTCGTACATGGCGCAATTCCCTCCCGTGCGCGCGCGGCGCAGGGAGCGGCCCGTAACCGGTCAGCGCAGTTTTAGCGTCCCTCCCGCACCGGGTTTTCTACAGGGCGGTCGCGTTCTTGAGGTCGGCACACCAGCGCGCGCGAATGGTCCCCGATAGGTCGCCCGTCGCGGCGTACCGGGTCGCGCTGACTTCATCCGGAAAGTTGCCGTCAAAGGCGGTCATCTCGAGCGTCAGGGACAGGGCCTCTTCGTCGCCTGAGATCGACCAGTCGAAGGTCTCGGGAATGCCGGACCAGACGGGGCCGTCCCAGTAGTAGTCCTCGTAGCCCGAGCCCCGCGTCTCTAGGACCCAGCCTCCGTCACCGAAGTGGCAGCGGAGATTGCTGCTCAAACCCGGATTGCGCGCCTCCGTCTCCGACGGGTCCCAGGAAACCTTCACTTCTCCATCCCAGTCGTCGACGAGCAGGGTCATCGCACAACTGCCGCCCTCCACGACATCGTCCTTCGCGAGCGCGCCTCGGTTGGGCCCAAGATAGGCCGAAACAGACGCACAGCTTGCCCCCGGGGCCCCCGTCAAGAAGGCGATGAGACGCCCCTCTTCAGCGTACGCGAAGGCAGACCCCCAGTACACATCAGCAACCAGATCCCGATCCTCTACGGCCACCTGACCGGAGACGCTTCCCATGCCCTCCTTGTCGGCACATCCCAAGCCCACGCTGAGAAGCCAGAGCGCGTAACGTCTCACTCGACCGCCTCGGCGGTACTGGTCTGCACGAGCCAGGCCTCCATGAATCCCATGATGTCCCCATCCAAGACCTTGTCCGTATTGCCGACTTCGACGCCCGTCCGGAGGTCCTTCACCATCCGATAGGGGTGCATGACGTAGGACCGGATCTGGCTGCCCCACTCAATTGCTTTCTTGGTGGCATTGACCGCATCGGCCTCCGCTTGGCGCTTCTCCATCTCATGCTGGTAGAGCTTTGAGCGAAGCATCTTCATCGCGGTGGCCTTGTTCTTGTGCTGGCTGCGCTCGTTCTGACACTGCACCACGATGTTCGTCGGCAGGTGAGTGATGCGAACGGCGGAGTCCGTAGTGTTGACGTGCTGACCGCCCGCACCGGACGCCCGGTAGGTATCAATTCGTAGGTCCGACTCCACAATATCGATCTCGATGTTGTCGTCGACTTGAGGGTACGCAGCCACCGACGC
>CAZKOI010000322.1:0-4301 GCA_964554315.1 uncultured Enterobacterales bacterium
CAGCCCATCCTCCGAAACTTCCATCTCACCCGCAAAGGGCGCGTCCACCATCGCTGTGGGATCGGGCTCGGACAGCACAAAGACAACGGGGTCGAGGTAGTAATGGTCGGTCGCCCCGTCCAGCGGGCTCACTCGGTCCACCGTCGTCGAGCAGTCCGGCCCAGGGTCCGGCGATATGCCCGTGTCGTCGACGGTTCGCGTCGTGTCCTTGGTCTCACCGCAGGCGGCGATCAGGGCCGAGAGTGTCAGTAAGTAGCAGGTCGATCTCATGATGCTCGCATCGTAGCAAGGTCGAAGGGACCCTGCCGCCTTTCAGCGTGGTATGGGGAAACTATGATGGATCTTCAGGACGGCAAGCGCCTCGACAGGGGTGTCGTGATGCTCTGGCGACTTCAGCGTTTGGTACGCTTGGTTTTGATCGGCCTACCCACCATTGGTGCGCTGGGGTTCTTTGCCGCAGGGGCCGTGCAGCCCGCTCTCGCGGTCGTCCTTGTCGTCACGCTGGTGTCGATCAATGCGGTCTTCGCGGTCTTCTGGCCTGCCTTGGAGTACGACGCTTACCGCTACTCCGTCCGCGAGCATGACCTTCTCGTTCAGCAGGGCGTCGTCTTCCGTCGATGGTCATCGGTGCCCCTCAATCGCATCCAGCATGTGG
Organism: uncultured Enterobacterales bacterium; assembly: GCA_964554315.1. Taxonomy (GTDB): domain Bacteria; phylum Myxococcota_A; class UBA796; order UBA796; family UBA796; genus UBA796. The sequence goes on from CAZKOI010000322.1 coordinate 656, forward strand.
ACACCCGCCAAGGTCCGCTTGAGCGGCTATTCGGCCTCTCTCGCTTGGCGGTCTTCACCGCGGCAGGTAGCCTCGCGGACGCTGCGATTCCTGGACTGAAGGCTCAGGATGCGGAGCGGCTCCGAGATGAGCTCTCTCGACGAGGCGGCGATGATGGGGTCTGACCAGGACAACGATCCACCGATCCCCGAGGACCCCACTGACATATTCATCCGGAGTATCCTCGAAGAAGAGCTACCCACGGAGGAGGCGGAGCGTCGCTCATTCCCTCAGCCTCAAGACCGTGAGCACCAAGCCGGGCGGCACTTTCCTGTGTTGACGAGCGCTTCATCTCGCGCCGAGGATGACGACCAGACCATCGGTGGCCACCTCCAAGACGAGGTCTCTCAGACCATCGGTGTGCACCTCCAAGACGAGGTCTCTCAGACCATCGGTGTGCACCTCCAAGACGAGGTCTCTCAGACCATCGGTGTGCACCTCCAGGACGAGGTCTCTCAGACCATCGGTGGCCACCTCACGGCAGACCACGCCGGATCCCCGCCGCTGACCTCCACCCACACGATTCACGAGGTGGACACCCTCCAGACACCCAATACGCCATACCGGGGCCTGCACCCGGTCAGTGTAGCGGTGAACATCATCCCGCGAGCTTGGCAGACCGTCCGGGGCTTGTGGCCCATCTTCTTGGTGGTGGTCCTCAGTGGTGAGAGCATCGGCATGCGCTTCATCGATCTGCTGGTGGTCCTGATGTTCGCGCTGGTGAGCGTGTGGAACACCTTCATCCACTGGGCGACCCTGCGCTACCGAATCCACAATGGCCGTCTCGAGATCACGCAGGGTCTGTTGAACCGGTCGGCCAGAACCATCGACCCGTCCCGCATTCAAAACATTGAGCTGGTCCAGAACCTCTTCCACACCTGGTCCGGGCTCGTGGAGCTCCGCATCGAGACAGCGGGAGAGCAGACAACAGAGGGCCTGCTGTCGGCCTTGTCCGTCGAAGAGGCGACCGACTTGCGTGCCCAACTGGCCGCCATCGGCTCGTTGGCCATTCAGAGCGATGACACGGAGCAATCCTCGGAGACGGTGACAAAGCTGAGCGTCCCCGAGATACTCGCCTTCGGCCTGACCCAGCGAACCCTCGGGACTGTCGCCGTGATGGCCGCGATCGGACTTGAGGTCATGAGCCAAGGCCGTCCCGAGGTCTCGGTGTCCCTGGCACACCAAGCCCAGCCAGTGATCATCGCTGCCGCCTTTATGCTCGCCTTTGTCGTGTCATGGACGCTCTCTGCGATCAATGCGCTCTTCCGCTACTACGGCCATCGGATGGTCCACCTCGGCGATGCTCTGCGCACCGAACATGGCCTGACCACGAAGCGCAAGGTCGAGATTCCCCTGAGTAAGGTTCAGGTGGTTCGTGCGGATGAGCCCCTCCTTCGCCGCGTCATGGGGTATGGAACGGTCCAGATAGAAACCGCTGGACTCGGCTTTATCGAGGGCCAGCAGCACACGGCGGAGGGCATCCTGCCGATGGTGGAGCGCGCCGAACTCGGGCGCATCACGACCACCGCCGCGCCGCATGCGAACGTCGACCCCTGGGCTGCCGAGCTCAAGCCCGCTCATCCCAACGCGCTCTATCGAGCCCTGGCGGGCGCCACGATCCGAGCTGGCGTCCTGATCGGCCTCGCGACCACACTCTTCGGCTTCCTGAGTGGCCTCGTCCTCATCATCATTCCGGTGGCATGGATCGGAGCATGGCTAGACTGGGCCAAGCAGGGCTGGCTGGTGACCGACAGCGCAGTGGTCTCGCGCCGAGGCTTCTTCAACCGACGTACCTACATTGTTAGCCGGGACAAGCTCCAGAGCGTTCACTTGGTGCAGGGACCTTTTATGCGCCTGCAAGGCCTCAACCGAATCGTGGTGAGTGTCGCAGGGAGCCGCATCGCGCTGCCCGATACGGGAGACGACGACACCGCCTGGCTGCAGCATGAGCTGAGCTACGACATGGCCTGACCACCCGAACGCTCTCTGCGCGACCTAGCCAAGGAGCCAGTGAACGGCCCAACAGCTGGCCAACACCCCTGTGAAGTCCGCGGCTAGCCCCGCGGGGACGGCATGGCGGATCTTGGTGACGCCAACCGATCCGAAGTAAACCGCCAGCACATAGAAGGTCGTCTCGGTGGAGCCATTCATCGTCGAGGCGATGTTCCCGATCAGGGAGTCCGGCCCATGGGTCTCCACCAGCTCGGCCGTGATGCCAAATGCACCCGAGCCGCTGAGCGGGCGGAGTAGGGCGAGCGGCAGGACCTCTCCAGGAATACCGACCGCCTGCGTGATCGGGCTGACCCAGTCCACTAGGCGTTGCAGACCACCCGACGCTCGAAGCATCCCCACGGCGCTGAGAATGGCAACCAGGTACGGGATGATCATCACCGCTAGGCTGAAGCCCTCCTTCGCTCCCGCAACAAAGACCTCGTAGACCTTCACACCCCGCATGACTCCGATCAGCAGCATGCCAAAAATGAGCGCGGGCATGATCCACTGGCTGGCCGACTCCCCGAAGCTGTAGACGACCACCACCAGCGCGACCAGAGCCGCGACGGCCCCAAGGAAGGGCACCAAGCTCAGGAGACCGAGGGGTTCGTGTCGTTGCACTTCCGCAGGGCTCGGAGCGCTTCGAGCGAACACGGGAAGCTTGGCGAGGCCGATGGCTGCCCCGATGCCGATGAGCGTGGAGGCTGCTGTAGCGATGAGGGTGGTTGGAAAGATGGCCGCCGCATCGACGGAGCCCTTGAGCGCGCGAAGGCCAATGATGCCCGTCGGCAGCAGGGCAAGGCCGCTGGTGTTGATGGCCAAGAACAGCACCATGGCGTTGGTCGCAGTGCCCTTCTCGGTGTTGAGGTCGTTCAACTCCTTCATCGCCTTGAGGCCAAAGGGAGTGGCTGCGTTACCGAGACCAAGCGCGTTCGCGGCGATGTTCATGACCATCGCACCCATGGCCGGATGGTCAGGCGGCACATCGGGGAAGAGCCTGACCAAGACCGGCCGGATGAGTCTCGCCATGAAGGCCAGGCCCCCAGCCTCCTCGACCACCTTCATCAACCCGAGAAACAGCGCGATGTACCCGACCAACCCGAGCGCGAGGTCAACGCTTCCTTTCGCGGCATCGAGCGCACCTTGCCCAACCTCCGCTGGTGTGCCATTGACCACAGCAAAGACCATTGAGAGGGCGACCAGACCGAAGAAAACGTGGTTCAAAGTGGCCCCTTCAACGTGTGGATACACAGTAGCAAAGCAGGACCCATAACGCGCGGGCAAGGACGACCGGGTCTTGCGCCTCGAGCGGAAGCGGCCCGAGATCCACCGACTCGATGGGAGACCAGCCGCTGGGGGGCACCTCCGGGGAAGGGAAGCGTTGCTCACTCGCGTCCCGAAGCGAGTCACCGGAGTCGGTGACCGCCATGTAGAGCGTTCGGCGATTCAACTCCGTGTCGAAGGCCTGATGCTGGAAGTGCTCCGCCATCCACGCTCGGCTGTCCTCGCCGAGGATCGGAGATCCCAGACTGATGACCGCGAGCACCCGATCCCGGAGGGCTGGGAGCCGATGAAGCAACTGCAGAATCGGCCACACGCTGTCCCCTCCAGCGAC
>CAZKOI010000323.1:0-4299 GCA_964554315.1 uncultured Enterobacterales bacterium
CCTTGTTCACAAAAGAGATTGTGATGTACCCATCATCGAAGTCGGCTGCAGGGTTTGCAACAAATCCGCGAGGGGAGAAGACGATGGAGTCTGCTCCGGACCCGGTGGTGCCCGTGAGCGAGCCCCACTCCATAATCGAGACGTTGCGTCGGTAGTGGGTCGAGCCCTTCGCCAGGCTAAATGTGCCCTCGACCTCCATCAGGCTGGTCGGAAGAGTCTCAAAATCGTCGGCTTGCGTGCTCTTGTTACCCAGCTGGAGGTAGTACTCTCCAGCATTGTCGCTGTTGAGATCGGTCGGGTCGTCGTCGTAGTCGCTCATCAAGATTCGGCACTCGTACCCACTGCGAATAGCAACCATCCTGCACTTTGCGACGTTGCTCTTGAACTGCTCGGCCGCCGACGATGCACGGTAGCGTGGCAGCGTGTCTCGCGTCAGACCGAAGCCAACGATGGCCAAAACCGAGAAGATGGCCACCACAATCATCAACTCAATGAGTGAAAATCCGCGCTGTCGCCTCATATGAACCGCCCGCCTCCGCCGTATTCTAGGGGTTTTACCCCAATGCAGCAAGCCACGGCTGGCCAACGTAGCCGCGATGTACTGACGTGACGGCGGCAGAAAGCAGTTGCCAGCGGCCAGGCAACAGAATAAGCGGCGTTGCTTCGTGACACCACGGTGTCCACATTGGGTTGGCGTTACGCCGGTTACCTCTTGTGCCGATACGGGCGAAAAGCAAGCTTGAATGCACCAAACCTGGTGAAGAGTATTTTTGGAGAAGCAAAATGGCTCGCTATCGTGGACCTCGAGTAAAAGTCTGCCGCGCATTGGGAACTGCCCTGCCTGGCCTGACCAACGTGACAACCCTTGATCGGCCCTACCCACCGGGTGAGCACGCCGGCCGTCGTCGTGGCAAGCCCAGCGACTACAAGATCCGCCTTGCCGAGAAGCAGAAGCTGCGGTTCCACTACGGCGTGGCTGAGAAGCAGTTCAAGCGGTATGTCGCTGAGGCAACCCGCCGTAAGGGCCCGACTGGCCAGAACCTCATCACCATGTTGGAGTCCCGTCTAGACAACCTTGTCTGGCGAATTGGCTTGGCGCCGACGATTCCCGCTGCGCGCCAGATGGTTGTTCATGGTCACATCCTGATCAACGGTAAGCGGGTCGACCGTCCCAGCTTCCAGGTACAAGCGGGCAGCGAGCTCAGCATCCGCGCTAAGAGCAAGGAGAAGCCCTTCATTCAAGAGCGTCTCGAGCAGAGCGCGAGCCGTACGCGGCCCAGCTTCTTGGAGTTCGACCCGGCTCAGGGCTCGGGCAAGCTCGTGATTGCTCCCGACCCAGCAGAAATTCCGCACGGGCTTGAAGTCAACACTCAGGCTGTCATCGAGTTCTACTCGCAGCAACTGTAGGCCGCGGGCCGCACGAAGAAACCCTCGGCTTTCGAGCCGGGGGTTTTTTTTGTCTCCGTCGATGGGAAGGCAAGACACAAAAAAAGCCCCCCAGGGTTGGGGGGCTCATCGGCACTAGCCGCAATCGCTTACTTGATTTCGCGATGCAGCGTGTGCTTGCGCATGAACTTGTTGTACTTCATGAGCTCAAGCTTGGCGGGTGTGTTCCGCTTGTTCTTGTAGGTGGTGTACCGGCTCATTCCGGGGATGCCGCTGTCTTTCTGCTCTGTGCACTCCAGAGTGACGATCATCCTTACGCCCTTTGCTTTCTTAGCCATCCTTGCCTCTCTTCGCGCGATTCTTTGCGCGGTAACTAATGGACGGGGGGCTTCTATGGAGACGCAGGCGTGGTGTCAAGCGCACAGAACAGCAATATCCGGTATGCTTCGAAGCTGCGCGCGGGGGCGCGCGACCGGTCTGCACTGAGTGAGTGGTTTTGGGTTTAGGTTGGCGAAGGCTCTGGCTTTTTGTTTTGCTCTTGTTGGCGGCATGTGCGCCGAAGCAGCCCATACAGGGGGAGGTGGTCAAGTCGATCGCGTTTGAGGGCAATGCGGGCTTTCTCGGTGGTGTACCAGACTCGACGCTTCGAAACGCGATGGAGCAAAGTCAGAGTGCGGGCATGTGGTGGATGCAGCCCACCGAGCGTGCGGCGGTGCTGGAGAGGGCCGCACTGAGCAAGGACGCCGGGCGGATCGAGACGTGGTATGCGAACAATGGTTTCTTCGATGCATCGGTTCGGGGCTGGGACGTCATTACCGTGCGTGAGGGAGATCCATCGCGAGACAAGCCGAAGGTCGTTCGCGTCATCGGAATGATCGATGAAGGCAAACAGTCTACCATTCGAAAGATCACCTGGAAGGGCCTGAAGAAGACCGGCGGTGCATTCATCAAGCTGATTGAGAAGAAGGCCGCCATCAAGAAGGGTGAGCCTTTCAACATCGACGCTGTTCGTGAGACTGAGGGTATGCTCCTCAACCAACTCCATGACATGAGCTTTGGCTTTGCGACTGTCTCCACGCAGGTTGATGCTTACCCAGAGGAGGGGGTCGTTGACCTCACCGTCACGGCGAAGACGGGCCCTGCGTGCCGCTTTGGACCCATTAGCGTCACTGGCCAGTATGACATCCCTGAGGCCTTTGTGCGTGCCGAGGTCACCATCAAAGAAGGGCGCGCATTCCGCGCGTCAACGCTTGCGGAGACACAGCGTCGCCTCTTCGCGCTGGGTGTCTTCTCAATGGTCAATGTGGTTCCAGATTTGAGCAGAAGAGACGAGAAGATCATCCCCATTCGGCTTGAGCTCTCCGAGAGCAGCTATCGGCAGGTCAAGGTGGGGGCCGGTCTTAGCATTGAGAGCGGCAAGCAAGACGTGCACGCTGTTGCCGAGTTTCAGCATGTGAACGTATTCAACCGGCTCTGGAATCTGACATCGCAGGTTCGCCCTGGTTATGCGTGGATTGGCGATGTGGATGAGGTGGGCTCATCGAGCGAGGATGTGCAAAAGAGCCCCACGGGTGTGGCGAGTGTATCTCTTGCGGTTCCCCATTTCCCGTCGCGTGGGTTTGAGCTCACCAACACGATCGATGCGGAGTACGGCATCGAAGATGGGTATAAGTTCTTCTCGCCAGCGTATGGTCCGGACCTCACCTGGCAGATGACGGAGAAGCTGGGGCTGCGCCTGGGTTACAGCATCAAGTTCTTCAAGTATTACGACCTAGAGGCAGAGAATTCCCCGGGTCAGGACCGTTTTGGGCTGAACTTCACTAACCCCTACGTGCTGTCCTCGATTCACCAAGAGGTAATCTGGAACACAAGGGACAACGCCCTCTTCCCGTCAACCGGTGAATACATTGTGACGGGCTTAAAGGAAGCGGGCGGGCCCTTTGGCGGAGGCTTTAACTATCTCGAGGCGAGAACCGACTGGCGGATCTTCCGACGCATTCGAAAGCTCATTTTCTTCCGGCCGAACGTCACGGTTGGTACACGCTTTGGTGGTGGCGTGATGCTTCCCTACGCCTTTGGTGGCGCACAAGGCGAGATTCCATTTGCGGAGCGAATGATGCTGGGTGGTGGTAATGACGTGCGAGGATGGACTCGGGCGCACCTCGGGCCATACCTCTGCGACGCGCAGACCTATCAGGGCGGACTGGACCTCGATGACCCGGGTCAGGCGGCGCTCTGCGCAGGGCAGATGGGCCGAGCACAGGAAACCACCGCCATCCAGCCCGTGGGGGGAACTGCCTATCTCCACGGGACGTTTGAGGTACGAAAATACACTCTCGACGGGTATGGGTTTGCCATCTTCAATGACTGGGGAATGGTCTGGAACACCTGGAATGAGGTGACCCCCTTGGAGCTTCTCCCCAGCTTGGGTGCAGGGCTTCGATACAAGAGCCCGATCGGTGCGATTCGCTTTGACGGCGCCTACCGATTCAACATCGAACCGATGTTTGAGAAGGAGCCTGTCTTTCAGGTTCACTTTGGTCTCTCGGAGGCATTCTGATGAAGGCCATCTTGCGAGTGCTCGGGAAGATTGTCGTCGGCATTGCGGTGCTGGTTGTCGCTCTGCTGGTGGGTGGTTTGACCTGGATCGCCTCGGACAGCGGCGGTGAGTTTGTGCGCGGCCAGGTGCTCGATGCCGCCGGCCCGTCTTTCCCCGCCGGCGAGCTCGCCATTGAGCGGGTTGAACTCAACCTGTTGACGGGCTTGAGGCTGACTGGCGTTGAGATTCGAGATGACAAAGGGAAGCCACTGGTGACCTTGGAGGGCCTCGGCGTGAGCTACAGTCTCGTGCCGCTTGCCTCGAACAAGGTGGTTGTGAACTCCGTCCTCATTGATGGCCCACGCCTCGATCTC